>DASRDL010000540.1:0-11926 GCA_035652635.1 Hyphomicrobiaceae bacterium
TAGGGCTTGAGGCCCTTGAGGATCTCGATGGAGTCCTCGACGGTGGGCTCCTTGACGTCGATCTTCTGGAAGCGCCGCACCAGCGCGCGGTCCTTCTCGAAGTGCTGCCGGTACTCCTTGTAGGTGGTGGAGCCGATGCAGCGCACCGTGCCGGACTGCAGCGCGGGCTTGAGCAGGTTGGAGGCGTCCATGGCGCCGCCCGAGGTGGCGCCGGCACCGATAACGGTGTGGATCTCGTCGATGAAGAGGATGGCGCCCGGGTAGTTCTCGATCTCCTTCATCACCGCCTTGAGGCGCTCCTCGAAGTCGCCGCGGTAGCGGGTGCCGGCGAGCAGGGTGCCCATGTCGAGGGCGAAGATGGTCGAGTCCTTCAGCACCTCGGGCACCTCGCCGCGCACGATCTTGCGCGCCAGGCCTTCGGCGATGGCGGTCTTGCCGACGCCCGGATCGCCGACGAACAGGGGGTTGTTCTTCTGGCGACGGCACAGCACCTGGATGGTGCGCAACACCTCGGCCTCGCGGCCGATCAGCGGGTCGATGCGGCCGCTCTTGGCCTTCTTGTTGAGGTTGACGCAGTAGGTGTTGAGCGCATCCTGCGCCTGCTTCTTCTCCTCGCCCTTCTCGGAGCCGGCGTCCTCGTCGACGCCGCGCACGTGTCTGGGCTCGGACATGCCCGGCCGCTTGGCGATGCCGTGGCTGATGTACTGCACGGCGTCGAAGCGCGTCATCTCCTGCTCCTGCAGGAAGAAGGCGGCATGGGTCTCGCGCTCGGCGAAGATTGCCACCAGCACGTTGGCACCGGTCACCTCCTCGCGGCCGGAGGATTGCACGTGCACCACGGCGCGATGGATGACGCGCTGGAAGCCGGTGGTCGGCTGCGCCTCGGTCGAGCCCTTCACGAACAGGGAGGAGAGCTCGTTGTCGAGGAACTCGGTGATGCGGGCCCGGAGCTCGTCGATGTCGACCGCGCACGCCTTCATGACGGCGGCCGCGTCGCGATCGTCGAGCAGAGACAGCAAGAGGTGCTCGAGCGTGGCGTACTCGTGGTGGCGCTCGTTGGCGTACTCGAGCGCTCGGTGCAGGGCGGTTTCCAGGCTCTGTGAGAATGCGGGCACGGGCTTCCTCTCACTCCTTTTCCATAGTGCACTGCAGCGGGTGCTGGTGCTGGCGCGAGAAGTCCATCACCTGCGCCACCTTGGTCTCGGCCACCTCGTAGGTGTAGACGCCACAGATGCCAACTCCCTTCTGGTGGACGTGCAACATGATCCGCGTCGCCTCCTCGCGGCCCTTGTTGAAGAAGCGCTCGAGCACGTGCACGACGAACTCCATGGGCGTGTAATCGTCGTTGAGCAGCAGGACCTTGTAGAGGCTGGGCTTCTTGGTCTTGGGCCTCGTCTTGGTGATGAGACCCGTCTTGCCCTCCTCGTCGCCCCGCGAGCCGTTCTTACCGGCCATCAGCATAGTTCCCTGTAGTCGCCAGTCGTTGCCGCAAGTTCTGCGCTAGGGCCCGTTTCCGCGTCGGCACCTCGCGCAAATCGCCGCCTATTCTAACGACACCCGGGCGCACATCGCAAACGCTGCAAGTGGGCAGCGGACAGGAGCATATCAAGGGAGCAAATGCGTCGAAAAAAGGCCCGAGCGCGTGTGCCGCGCTCGGGCCTTTGTCGTTGCGCCGACTGCACGGGCGCGAGCGATCGGCGGGAGCCGCCGAAGAGCCGCCCCGCGTTCAGCGCATGCCCTGCATCGCCTTCTCGACCGGCTTGTAGGCTTCCTTGGCGAGCTCGGCATACATGCCGCCGATCTTCGACATCTGATGCATGTAGCCGTCGTAGGCGCGCTTGGCGAAGCCGCTCTGGATCTCGATCGCCTGCTCGAGCGACTTGGCCGACAGCAGCTTCTCGAAGGTGGCGGTGCTCTCCTCGAAGGAGCGCTTGGTGTAGTCGGTCAACTCGGCGGCGATGGCCTGCCAGCTCTTGTTCCACTCGCCGAACAGCTTCATAGCCGTGTCCACGTTCTGCTGGCCGAGCTTCTGAAACTCATCGAAGTTCATCGGCATGGTCTTCATCGTCGTCATGGTCGTCGGTCCTGGGTTTGGCTGCGGGGGCTTGGGGACTCTGCACGCGAGGCGTCACCGGGAAGCTTGTCGTCCGGGTTACAAGGTTATTATATGCAGTGCACAATGAAAGTCAAGGTTTCATGTTGCATTGCAACATGCGACACTTTGGTAGGCAGGCTGCCCATTGTTTCATCAACAACCCGCCAGGGCAAATCCCGAGGTTCATTAACCGAGCCCTCACGGCCCCCGCGTAGGCTCTCCGGACGGGCCAGGCCGGCGACGGCCAAGTGCCTCAATGACGCCCCCAAAAGGTGCTGCCCATACCCGGGCACGCCGAATCGCGGGGCATTCAGGCGTTGGGCGCAGAGGGAATGGCGGGTCAGGTTCGAAACGACGGGGCGAGGCGCCGGTGCCGCCCGGCGGCTCTCGTGGCGCTCCTGGCCGTCGCCCTTGCGCTGGCGCCCGGCTGGGCGCGCGCGTCGGGCAAGAGCGCGGTGCTGGTGGTGGATGCCAACAGCGGGGCCGTGCTGCATCAGAGCGCGGCCGACGAGCCGCGTCATCCCGCCTCCCTCGCCAAGATGATGACGCTCTACCTGGCGTTCGAGCGCATCGAGCAGGGCCGGCTCAGCTACCAGACCAAGCTCAAGATCTCCGCCAACGCCGCCGAGACGGCGCCGACCAAGCTCGGCCTCGAGGAAGGCGAGGAGATTGCCCTCATCGACGCCGTCAAGGCGCTCATCACCAAGAGCGCCAACGACATGGCCGTGGCGATCGCCGAGCACATCGCCGGCAGCGAGGAGGCGTTCGCCCGGATGATGACGCAGAAGGCGCGCCAGCTCGGCATGACGGCGACCACCTTCCGCAACGCCTCGGGCCTGCCGGACGACGAGCAGGTCACCACCGCCCGGGACATGGTGACGCTGGCGCTGCGCCTGCAGGACGACTTCCCCAACCACTATCCGCTGTTTGCCACCCGCACGTTCACCTACAAGGACGAGACGTTCCGCAACCACAACTCGCTGCTCTTCAACTTCCCCGGCACCGACGGCCTCAAGACGGGGTACACGCGCGCCTCGGGCTTCAACCTGGTGGCGTCCGTGCGGCGCGGCCAGAAGCACGTCGTGGGCGTCGTGTTCGGCGGCGCCAGCGCCGCCACGCGCGACGCCGCCATGCGCACCTTCCTCAACATGGGGCTGGTGAAGGCCTCCAACGAGAGGACGCGCCGCCCGTCGACACCGCTGCTGGCGCAGAAGAGACCGGCTCCGCAGCGCGTTGCCGACGTCGGCGCGGTGCCGACGCCGCGCCGGGTCGAGCGGCCGCACCTGCGGCCGGTCGAAGCACCACCGGCCCCCGTCGTCGCCGCACCGGCGCCCCCTCCAGGGGTCGCCGTACCGCCGGCCTCCCCGTCCATCGAGATCGCGCGGGTGCGCACGGTGCGCATCGAGCCGCGTGCTGCCGCCGCGCAGCCGGCTGATACGAGGGGCACGAGCGGCCATGACGTGGCGGCCCGGGCCGAGCCGCCGCAGCGGGCGCCGTCCCATCAAGCGGCCGATGAGCGGCCGCGCGTCGCCCCGCCGGCCTGGGTCGGCGCCCCGCCGCCGCCATCGGCAGTGCGGGAGCGGCCGGCAGTGGTCACCGGCGCCAGCCTGACGCGCGGTGCCGCGCCGTCGACGCTCGATGCGCAGGCTGCCAATCTGGCGCGCGGCGAGCGGCCGGTCACAACTGCTGCCACGCCTCCGCCTGCTGTGCCCGATCCCGTGCCGGCTTCGCGCCCGACGACGGCGGCGACGCCGCGGCCGGCGGTGCGTCCGGCGCCCCCGGTCGCCGTCGCCGCGGCGGAGGGCGGCAGCTTCCACATCCAGATCGGCTCCTATCAGAGCGAGGCCGAGGCCCTGCGGCGGCTCGTCTCCGCGCGCGAGCTGGCACCGGCCCTGCTCGCCGGCCGCTCGCCCGTCACCACGCAGTTCAAGCAGGGCGCCAAGACCTTCTATAGAGCCCGCTATGCCGGCTTCGAGGCCAAGGCAGCGGCGAGCGCCTGCAGCGAGCTCAAGCGCCTCAAGATCGACTGCCTGGTTATGAAGGCCGAGTAGGCGCTGCCCCCGACCTGGGCGCGATCAAGCCTGGCGCAAGGTGCGGCGCTTAGACCTGAGCCGGGCGCTCGCACGTTCCCGTTGGCGCCCGATCTCACCTCCGCGAAGCCGGATGGGTGCAAGTGCCGCCGGCGCACCGGCCCCGTCCTGCGCTCAGCGCCTTCCCTGAGGAGCCGGCCCATGGATACGCTCGCAACCTCGCTCGCCGACGATTTCTCCGCCGCGCAGGCCGCTTTCGCGCGCGGCGAGTTGCGCGAGGCCGCCGACGCCTTTGCACGCATCTTCGCCGCCGACCCGGGCCATGCCGAGAGCGTGCGCCATCTCGGCCTCGTCGCGCACCGGATCGGCGATCACACGCGGGCGGCGGAGCTGATCTCGCAGTCGATCCTGCTCGAGCCGACCGCCGCCGCCTATGCCGACCTCGCCCAGGTGATGCGCGAGGTAGGCCGATACCAGTCGGCCCGCCAAGCCGCGCGCGCCGCCGCCGCCATAGGCCATGCCACGCCGGGGTACGTCGCGGCTGCCGAAGCTGCGGCCGGCGCAGGTCTGCCGGAGCGCTGGCGCCAGGTGCACCTGGTGCTGGTGGAGCCCGACGGCTATCCGCACGGCGCCGGGCTGTCCGACTTCATGCTGGCATTGGCTCACGCCTTCGCCCGTCTCGGCTGCGAGCCGGAGATCGTGCGCAACCGCTTCTCGAAGCGGTGGGCGAACGTGGTGTTCGGCGCGCATCTCATCGACACGCGCGAGCTCGCGGCCGGCATGCCGCCCAACAGCGTGATCGTCAACCTGGAGCAGCTGCGCGGCAGCAAGCTCGAGAGCAATCCCGCCTATGTGGACCTGCTGACGCGCCTGCCCGTGTGGGATTACAGCGCGCGCAACATCGCCGAGCTGCGCGCGCTGACGGGCAATACGCGCATTGCCCGCCTCGGCATCGGCTACGTGCCGCAGATGCGCCGCCTCACCGTGCCCGAGGTGCAGCCGACCGACGTGCTATTCTACGGCAGCCTCAACGAGCGCCGGCGGGCGGTGCTGCAGGCGCTGCAGGGTGCCGGCTTGCGCGTGCGATACCTGTTCGGCGTCTATGGGCCCGAGCGCGACCGCGCCATCGCCGAGGCCAAGGTCGTGCTCAACATGCACTTCTTCGACAGCGGCATCCACGAGCTGATCCGTACCTCGTTCCTGCTCGCCAACGGCAAGGCCGTGGTGTGCGAGTGCAATGCCGATACCGAAATCGAGGAGGACATCCGCCAAGCCGTGGCGGTGGCTCCCTACGCCGACCTCGCCAAGGCCTGCATGGCCCTCGTGAAGGACGACAAGCGGCGGCGCGAGGTGGAGCGGGTGGGCTTTGCGATGTTCGCGGCCCGCGATCAGTCGGCCATGCTGGCCGATGCCATCACCGCCACCGCCTTGTAGCTCGCGCCGGCCTTGTCATGCCGGCCGAGCGCGTGAGCGCGAGAGCCGGTACCCAGGGCTCCGGGATGATCGAGCGCTGCTCGTGCCGCTGCTGGGTGCCGGATATTCCGCTGGCGCGAAATTCCGCGTGACGGCGTCGCGATCAGGACTTGGCGGCAGCGGTGCCGCGCGTCTCGGGCCAGGAGCGGTAGGGGCGCTGGGCCAGCGAGCTGTTGTAATACTGCGGCTGGCCGGTCACCTCGGGGCCGACCCACGGTGGCAGCTCGACGATCTGATGCTCGTCGCGCAGCTCGATCTCGGCGATGACGAGCCCGCTGTTCTCGCCGTCGAACACGTCCACCTCCCAGGTGGCGCCGGCATGGGGCACCAGGTGCCTCACCTTCTCGATCACGGACCCGCGCCGCAACGCGATCAGCGCCTCGGCCTCGAGCACCGGGACAGGATACTCGAGCTCCAGGCGCCGCCGCTCGGCGCCACGCGACTTGATGGTGAGCGTGGCCCCGTCGTTGTCGCGGATGCGCACCCTGATCGAGGCCTTGCCGTCGAAGGTGAGATAGGCCTGGCGAAGGGCAATCCTGTCCTTGACCTGCGCCCGCCAGCCATCGCCGGCGACCAGGAATTTGCGCTCGATCTCGAAGCTCATGGAGTGCCCTTCCCTGCCGGATGGGGCATCCTACTCAACTCCCCGGCGCGTGCGCGACTGGCCGCGCGCGGGTCGATCTGTCGCACCCGCGAAAGGCGCGTGCAGCGGACAGGCTCCCGAGCGAAGCGATTGATAATGCGCTATTTTCTCGACCCGACGAATTTCGCCCCGCGCGCTGCCGTCACCACCTCGACGGTGCCGTCGCGCCGACGCACCTCGAGCTCGCCCGGCCGTCGGCCGCCGGCGATCACCTTCGAGATGCGCCGGTGCAGAAGTGGCGCCAACCCGTCGGGCTCGGCGCTGATGGCGACGAGGGCCGGAAGGCCGTCTGGCAGGACCAGTGGGCCGGAGCCGAGACGTGCCGGCAGGCAGCGGTGTGCCTCGGCGACCACCAGCCAGTGCGGCCGGCCGGTCTCGGAGCGAAGCCCGGCAATCGCCGACAGCAGCTCGGCGAGACAGCGCGGATGCTCGTCGGGGTCGAGGGCGCGCAAGTCGACCACGGCGCTGACGTTCGGCAGGGCCAGCAGCTCCATGATCTCGGAGAGGCGCGGCGCCTGGATGTCGTCCCCCACCACGACTGCCTCGCCGAGGCCGGTGTAGGCGCCCGCCGGGTCGACGAGGCAGAACTGGAAGGCGTGCTCGCCCATCTGCTCCAGCAGAGGGGTGACGACGCCAGGCTGGGCGGCCGCGCCTGCCAGCAGCACGCTCTCGAAGGGATCGAGGTGCAGAAGGCTGGCATCGGCCCTCTCGCCCAGCACCGGCCGCTGGCGGGGCACACGCGCCCTCACCGATGAGAGGTCGCCGGCGGCCAGCATGCGGGCGAGCTCGCTCACCCCCGCGCCGTGGTCGGCGACGACGAGGTCGGATTTGGCCTTGACCGAGCCCAGGGCGTTGGCGACGGCGACGGCACAACCGCACGCGCTCAGGAACGCCTGGTCGTTCTCGGCGTCGCCGATTCCCACCACGTTGTGGGCCGACAGCCGCAGACGCTTGAGCGCATGCTCGAGCCCCGACGCCTTGTTGACGCCGCTCGGCAGCACCATCACCGCGCCCTTGTTGAAGATGATGTGCAGCTCCAGGCCCATCTCGCGGATGGTCTCGAGCACCGCCGTCTCGTGCGGCTCCCAGGTGGCCACGATGGCGCGGCCGACCGAGAGGGGCGACACGCCGCGCTCGCGCAGGCTCGCAACGAAGCGCGGCGGAGGCGGCTCGGCCAGCACCACCTCCTCGCCGCTCGCCGGGTCGACCAGCAGCGCACCGTTCTCGGCCACGATCAGGTCGAACAGGCCATGCTCGGGAAAGACCCGCCGCAGGTCGGGAAGCTCGCGCCCGGTGACGAGCACCAGCTTGCGCCCCGTTCGCTTGAGCTGCGTCAGGCTCTCCAGGGTCGTCGCCTCGACCTTGCCCTCGTGCGCGAGCGTGCCGTCGTAGTCCGTCGCCAGTGCCGCAAAAAACACGTGACCTCTTCGAACCCTCCTGTTGCCGGGGAGACGGCTGGGCGCAGGGCGGCCGTCGCCACCCGCGTCAAACGCCCACGGCCAAGCTCAGGTTCCGGTGCGCGCGGGCGTGCTGCGGTGCGACGCACCGTCCGCCCCGCGCTGCGGTGCCTGCGCGTGGCCGCCGTTGCGGCGCTCGGAACCGCTCTCGCGACTACTCGGCGTAGTCCGGCTCCTTGCGGTCGAGGATACGCTTCAAGGCCTCGAAGTGGCGCTCGGCGGGCGTCGGGCCGTCGTAGAAGCGGGCCCCGCCGATGTCGTTCATGGTCTTCTGCACCACCGGTTCGGGCAGCTGCTTCAGGCGCTGGCCGGTCCACATGGCGTAGATTTGCACCTGCGCCGCGCGCTCGATGTAGTAGAGCCGGTCGTAGGCCTGCGCCACGCTGGCCCCCACGGTTGTGACGCCGTGGTTGGCCATGAACAGGATGCCCTTGTCGCCCAGGATGCCGGCGAGCCGCTCGCCTTCGGAGGTGTCGAAGGCGGGCCCGGTGTAGGTGTCGTCGTAGGCGATCTCGCCGATGAGCCCCACCTCGGTCTGTCCGATCTCCCTGATGCGCGGGTCCTCGAGCCGGGTGAGGGCGCTGGTGAAGGGCATGTGGGTGTGGAACACGGCCGCCGCCGTCCTGGGCTGCAGCTTGTGGATGGGGGCGTGGATGCAGTAGGCGGAGCGCTCCACGTCGCCGGCGCCGCGCTTCACCTTGCCGTCGTCGATGCCCACCTCCATGAAGGAGCTGGCCTTCACCTCCGACCAGTGCATGCCGAAGGGGATCTGGTAGTAGCGGTCGCTCCGGCCCGGCACCGCCAGCGTGAGGTGGTTGAAGATGCCCTCGTGGAAGCCGTGCATGACGGCGAGGCGGTGGGCGGCGGCGAGATCGACGCGGGCCTGCCACTCCTCGCTCGAGCACTCCTGGCGGCTGATGGGCGAAACCTTGAGCTGCATCGTGTCCTCCTCGGTATGGCGCGGATCGGGCGGGCCCTCGCCCAAGTCTATCCGGCCTTCGCCGGCCGCGATAGGCCGGCGGAGCAGCGCTGCCCCCTCATGAGGATGCGGCCTCGGCGACGGGCAGCTGCGCGAGCGGCTCGGTGAAGCCGCCCTCGCGCACCAGCCGGGCGAACAGCCCGCCCTGGGCCACCAGCTCGCGGAAGCTGCCGCGCTCCACGATGCGGCCGCCGTCGAGCACCAGGATGATGTCGGCGTTGGCCACCGTGGAGAGGCGATGGGCGATGATAAAGGTGGTGCGCCCGGCCCGCAGCCGGTCCAGCGCGCGCTTGATCCGGGCCTCGGTCTCCACGTCGAGGGCGCTGGTGGCCTCGTCGAGGATCAGGATCGGCGCGTTCTTGAGGATGGCCCGCGCGATGGCGATGCGCTGGCGCTCGCCGCCGGAGAGCGAGGCGCCGCGCTCGCCGATGATGAAGCCGTAGCCGTCGGGCTTGCGCGAAATGAACTCGTGCGCTTCGGCGAGGCGTGCCGCCTCCTCGACCTCGGCATCGCTGGCCTCGGGCCGGCCGATGCGGATGTTCTCGGCGATGGAACGGTTGAAGAGGCCGGCGTCCTGGAACACCACCGCCATGTTGTGGCGCAGCGAGGCGAGCTGGACGTCGGCGATATCCTGGCCGTCGATGGTGATGCGGCCCTCGTCGAGCGGGCGCAGGCGCTGCAGCAGGGCGAGCGTGGTGGTCTTGCCGGCGCCGGTGGGGCCGACCAGCGCGACGGTCTTGCCGGCCGGGGCCTCGAGGTTGATGCCGAACACGCCCTGGTCGCTGTTCTTGAAGCGGAACGTCACATCCTCGTAGCGGACATTGCCGGCGACGGGCCCGAGCGGTCTGGCATCGGGCTTCTCGCGCACGCCTTCGGTGGCGTCGAGCAGATCGAAGAAGCTGCGCAGCGTGGGCGCGTACTGGAAGATGCGCACGGCGAAGCCCGACAACAGGTCGAGCTTGCCGATCATCACGGTGGCGAAACCGACGAAGGCCACCACCTGCCCCACCGTGATCTCGTCGCGGCTGACGAGGATCGCGCCGACCGCATAGATCAGGACCATGGCGATGGTGGCCGCCGTGCGCGTGAGCACGGTGAGCAGCCCCCACCAGGTCAGCACGGGATACTGCGCCGCCAACAGCTCGGCCATGATGGTGCGCATGGCCTGCATCTCGGAGGAGAAGCGGGCGTAGCTCTGCACCACGGTGACGTTGCCCAGCACGTCGCCGACGCGGCCGTAGACATTGTTGTGGTACTGCTCGACGGCCGCCTGGTCGTTGCTGGTCCGGCGCGCCACGTACACGTTGGCGAGCACGTAGACGACCGCGAGCGCCGCCAGGATGAGGGCCATGCTCGAGCTCATATAAAGAGCGGTCGGCACCAGCACGACGAGGCCGACGGTGGCCACGAACTGCTCGCGCAGGAACGACAGGTAGTTCCAGAACAGGGCGTCGGTGCCGGCCAGGATCGTGCGCACGACGGCGCCCGAGCCCTTCTCGGCGTGATAGCTGATCGGCAGGATGATGGCGTGCTCGAAGGCCTCGGCGAGGGCCGCGATGCGGCGCCGGTGCGCCAGCCGGTCGGCCATCACCGCCACGATCACGCCGGCGACGATGCCCACCAGACCGACCATGGCCCACAGACCGATGATCGGAAAGGCTCCCTCGCCCTTTCCCTCCTTGAGCGCGTCGACCACGCGCGAGAGCAGGACGTTCTCGGCGATCGGCACGATGCCGAGCGCAATCCCCGAGACCACCACCACCATGGCCTGCTTGCGCTCGACGACCAGCATCGCCAGCGCCCGCTTGTAGATCGCCCAGATCGACATGGTCGGTTGCAACTGTTGCCGCTTGCTCCGCCGGGTTCCCGGCTCTCGACGGGGAGGGGGGGTAGGGTGGGAATCACTACGGAAGCGCTTCGTATACCCCCACTCCCGGGCCTTCTCCGCAAGAGGGAGGGGTGTCAGCCTGCCCGCTTCCTGAAGATGCGCAGCGTCTTGTAGTCGGGGGCCGGCTCGAAGGAGCGCTGGCGCACGAGCTCGCGGCCGACGGCCTCGGCCTTGTCGTAGGCGAAGGAGCCGGAATAGAACAGCAGCTCCCCGCCGCCCTTCACCTTGTCGGCCAGCAGCAGCGTCATCTCGAGATCGGTGAGCGCGCCGTAGCTGTCGTTGTCGGCGGTGCGGAACTCGCCGACGTGGAACAGGCTGACGTAGTCGAAGGGCGGCAGCAGGCGGGCGTCGAGCTGATAGATGTCGCCGAAGTAGGCCTTGTAGGTGTGGCCGAGCCGGGGGTTCCTGATCAGCAGGTCGATGTAGTCGTCGTACTCCTGGGGCGAGGCGGTGATGCCGAGCACGGCGCAGTCGCTGGCCGCCATCTCGAGGCCGACGATGTGGTGGTTGCCGGTGCCGAAGTGGAAGATGGCGGCGCCGCGCGCCTTCTTCTTCTCCTTCAGGTACTCGACGAAATGCAGATCGCACGGGCACTGCGCCTCGTCGAGACTCCACGTCGCGTCCCAGAAATTGAGCTTGGTCATCGCCACACGGCTCGGTGCGAGCCCTCCCTTCGAAGTTCGAACCAGCGTCTTCACGTCGCCACCGCCAGCACGGGGGCGCCCAGCAGCACCGCGCGATCGCCGCGCCGCTCGAGCTCGAGCTGGCGCTCGTGCGCACCGGCGGGGGCCGGGCGCTGTCCCAGGCTCAGGATGGCAGACTGCGGCAGCTCGCGGCGCAGGCGTGCGAGCAGTTCTCCCTGCGCCGTCTCGTCGAGGGCGGAGAGCGCATCGTCGAGGATCACCACGCTGGGCCGGTGGACGATCAGCCGGGCGACGGCGAGGCGCTGGCGCTCGCCGTTGGAGAGCACCTGGTCCCAGCGCGCCACGTCGTCGAGGCGGGCCACCAGCGGTGCGAGCCCGACCGCCTGCAGGGCCGAGGCGAGGCGCTCGTTGCTCACCACGAGGGACGGGTCGGGATAGAGCAAGGCGCCGCGCAGCGAATCGAGCGGCAGGTAGCCTTTCTGCGGCGTGATCATCACCTGCGCGCGGTCGGGCAGTGTGAGCACGCCCCGCGCTGCCGGCCACAGGCCCGCCAGCACCCGCACCAGCGTCGACTTGCCGGTGCTGGAGGCGCCGTGCAGGTGCACGGCCTCGCCGGCGCCGGCGACGAGCTCGGCGCCGGTGAGCAGTGGTTTGCCGGCGCCGTCGCCGATCTCGAAGTCGAAGAGGCGCAGGCCGGCCTGCGCGGCCGCCGGCCTT
>DASRDL010000541.1:0-11304 GCA_035652635.1 Hyphomicrobiaceae bacterium
GTCCTCGCCGACCGGCAGCGACAGCAGCAGGGCGACGGTCAACAGCGCGACGGCCACGGCGAACAGCCCGGGGTGCTTCATGCGGCCTCCGGCTGGCGGGTGCTCATCGCTTGATGGAGGGCGCCGAGATGGCGCCGCCCCTGGCCTGGTTGACGAGGTACATGATGAGGGCAACCGTCACCTCCGAGCCGTAGTCGACGAGCGGCAGGCGCATCTGCCAGTAGCAGTCGGCGATGCGGTGCTGCATGGTCATGACCGTGCCCTGCGAGACGCGGTAGGCCGGCCACTCACCGACGACGGCGCGCGCCTCCTCCGGCTTGCTCAGATAGGGCAGGGCCTGCAGGCGGATGCGCTTGCCGCTGTCGCCGTGGCAGGTGGCGCACGCAAAGTCCATCGGCCCCTGGCGGCGGAAGAACAGGGTCTCGCCCAGCTTCAGGGCCGCCCTCTCCTTGGGATGGGCAAGCTGCGGCGCGAACGTCATGCCGCTCGACTTGGAGGCGACGTAGGTGGCGAGCGCCTCGAGCTCGGTGCCCTCCTGGTTGGCCTTCGAGTAGGGCCGCTTCAGGATGTCGGCACGCGCGAAGCCCTGCAGCCGCTCCATGCACCACACCAGCCGCGATTCCAGGTCCATGACGCGGCCGGCATCGGCAAAGAAGCGCGGCAGCTCGGCGAACGCGCCTTCGACCTTGCCCGCACCTTTGCCCAGATCGCAGCCTTCGAGGGATGCGTTCTTCGGCCCCCGCTTCTCCCGCCACAGCGCCTCGCCGCGGTCGGCCTCCAGCAGTCCCGGGTTCGACCACGGATCGGCCTTCAGCATCTGCCGGTAGGTCTCGAGCTTGCGCTCCGTGTCGTCGAGCGCCAGCGCCGGCACGATCAGCGCCGTGAGGACAGCAGCGAACGCGAGGCTCGGGCGAACGCGCATGGCCGGCTCCCGTCTGAGCGGGCATAAGTGCTGCTTCGCCCTGGGGCTGTCAATCGCGGAAGAAGCGCGACCGCGCCTGGAAGGAGAGCGGGTCGCGCGCAGACTTGCTCGAAAGCATCTGCGTGGGCATCACGTCGCGAGCCGTCGGGCGCCGGGCCGGTGCCGGTTCGATGCCTGGCTCAGGTGCGTGTCAGCGCGGCAACTCCGGGCAGCTCGCGGCCCTCGAGCCACTCCAGGAAGGCGCCGCCGGCGGTCGACACGTAGGTGAACTGGTCGGTGACGCCGGCGGCATTGAGGGCCGCAACCGTATCGCCGCCGCCCGCCACCGAGACGAGCTTGCCGGCTCTGGTCTGCGCCGCCGCGGCGCGCGCCAGTGCGAAGGTGCCTTCGCCGAAGGGTGCGACCTCGAAGGCCCCCAGCGGGCCGTTCCACAGCAGCGTCTTGCAGCGGCCGATTGCTTCGGTGTAGCGCGCCACCGTCTGCGGACCGACGTCGAGGATCATCAGCGCCGAGCGCGCCTCGAGGCGCGCCACCACCTGCGATGCGGCGCCGGCCTCGAGCTTGCTCGCCGCCACGAAATCGTGCGGCAGGATCAGCTCGCAGCGGCGCTGCCTGGCGGCGTGCATGATCTTCAGCGCCGTCTCGGTGTGGTCGGGCTCGGCCAGCGACTTGCCGATCTCCACGCCCTGGGCGAGCAGGAAGGTGTTGGCCATCGCTCCGCCGACGATCAGCATGTCGACCTTGGCGGCGAGGTTGGTGAGCACGTCGATCTTGGTCGACACCTTGGCGCCGCCGATCACCGCCGCGGTCGGGCGCTCGGGCCTCTCCAGCGCTCTGACGAGGGCGTCGATTTCCTCCATCAGCAGCGGGCCGGCGTAGGCCGGCAGCAGCCGTGCGACGGCTTCGGTGGAGGCGTGCGCGCGGTGCGCGGCCGAGAACGCGTCGTTGACGAAGAGGTCGCCGAGCGCGGCCAGCCGCTGGGCGAAGGCCGGGTCGTTCTTCTCCTCGCCCTTGTGGAAGCGCAGGTTCTCCAGCACGGCAATGTCACCGGGCGCCAAGGCCGCCACCGTTCGTTCGGCGGGCTCACCGACACAGTCCTCGCCGAACGCCACCCGGCGGCCGATGAGACCGGCGAGCTTGTCGGCGACCGGGCGCAGGCTGAACTGCGGATCGGGGTCGCCCTTGGGACGGCCGAAGTGGGAGACGACGATGATGCGGGCACCGCGCTTCGCCAAGTCTTGAAGCCCGGGCACCAGGCGCTCCAGGCGCGTGGCGTCGCTGACCTTGCCGTCCTTCACCGGCACGTTGAGATCGGCCCGCAGGAGGATGCGTTTGCCCCGTACGTCGAGGCCGGCAGTGGTCTTGAGCTTGTCGAGGTCCATGGCGGCGATCGGCTATGTCTTGGCAACCTCGCCCAGCGGCGTCCACCGATAGATATCGGCGAGCGGCATGGCGAGGCCCAGCGCGGACAGGTCGACGGCATCGTCGAGCTTGGTCGCCGTGCGCGGCTTCCAGCCGCTGTCGCGGTCGTAGACGACGACCTCCACGCTCTTGAGCGAGACCGTCACATAATGCTGGCAGTTGGGCACGCTGGCGTAGACCTTGCGCCGCCAGGCCTGGTCGGCCCTGGTGTTGCCGCGCGAGAGCACCTCGAAGAGCACCAGCGCGTCGTCGGACACGGGCGAGCCGGTCGTGGCTCGCTCCTTCACGAACACGTCGGGTTGCGGGAGGCTGTTGGGGGGGATGGGAACGCGCGTGCCTACTCCCGGCATAGGTAGCCAACCTACTCCAGTGCGCCGCTTATGCACCATGAGACAGGTGACAATATTGGCCACGATTACTTGATGGTGGTCCACTGGAGACGGATTCAAGACGGCCACCCCCTCGATCAGCTCCCACCGCTCCCCTTCCGGTCGCGAGTCCGTGAAGGCGAGGAACTCCTCGATGGTGAGCTGCTGCTCCGGCGCGAGCTTGGGGCGGACAGTCATCTCTATTCCGGGCCTATCCAGGCTATCGGCTTAGCAGCTTGCGGGCCGCATCGGCAACCTTGGCGGGGGTGATGCCGAAGTGCTCGTAGAGCTTGGCCGCCGGGGCCGATGCTCCGAACCCGTCCATGCCGACGAACGCGCCTCTGTCCCCAAGCCAGCGCTCCCAGCCGAAGCCGACGGCTGCCTCGACGGCGACGCGCGGCGCCCGGCCCAGCACCGCGTCACGGTAGGCAACGGGCTGCCGGGCGAACAGTTCCCAGCACGGCATGGAGACCACGGCCGCCTCGATGCCGTCCTTGGCGAGCAGCGTCCGCGCCTCGATTGCGACGCCCACCTCCGAGCCCGTCGCCAGGATGGTGACGTCGCGCTTGCCTCCCGGGGTTTCGGCCAGAACGTAGGCGCCCTTGGCGCACAGGTTCTCGTCCGTGTGCGCCGTGCGCAGGTTGGGCACGGGCTGCCGCGTCAGCGCCAGGATCGAGGGCGTATCGCCGGGCTCGACCGCCAGCTGCCAGCACTCGGCCGTCTCCACTCCGTCGGCGGGACGCATGACATTGAGGTTCGGGATGGCCCTGAGACTTGCCAGGTGCTCGACGGGCTGGTGGGTGGGGCCGTCCTCGCCGAGCCCGATGGAGTCGTGTGTCATCACGTAGATGACGCGCTGGCGCATGATGGCGGAAAGGCGGATGGCGGGGCGGCAGTAGTCGGAGAACACCAGGAACGTGCCGCCGTAGGGGATGAGGCCGCCGTGCAGCGCCATGCCATTCATGACGGCGGCCATGGCATGCTCGCGCACGCCGTAGTGGATGTAGCTGCCCTTGAAGCTGTCGCGCGTGACGACGGGCTGATCCTTGATCCGCGTGTTGTTGGAGCCGGTGAGGTCGGCGGACCCGCCGATCAGCGCCGGCAGGGCCGGGAGCAGGTGATCGAGGGTCGCCTCCGACCAGTTGCGGGTAGCCTTCTTGGCAGTGCTCGCCGCGGCTGCCTTCTTCGCCGCGGCGATGGCCGCCGAGATGGCAGGGGCGGCGGCGCGCGCCGGATGTTCCACCGCTTCCCTGGTCTTGGCAGCGAGCGCGGCCCAGCGCTTCTCCCAGGCCTTGCGCTGCTCCGCCCCGCGCGCCCCGGCGGCCCGCCACTGGGCCAGCACCGGTGCCGGAACCGTGAACGGCGGGTGGTCCCAGCCCAGCTTGGCGCGCGCGCCGGCCACCTCCTCGGCGCCGAGGGGCGAGCCGTGGGTGGAGGCCTTGCCCGCCTTGGTCGGCGCGCCGTAGCCGATGATGGTCTTGCAGGCGATCAGCGTCGGCCGGTCCGATCCGCGCGCCTCCTCGAGGGCGATGGCCACGGCTTCCGGATCGTGCCCGTCGATCCATACCGTTGCCCACCCCGAGGCGGCAAAGCGCGCGAGCTGGTCGTCGGAGGTGGCAAGCGACGTCGGCCCGTCGATGGAGATCTGGTTGTCGTCGAACAGGACGACGAGCTTGTTGAGCCGCAGGTGCCCGGCGAGCGAGATCGCCTCCTGGCTGATGCCTTCCATCAGACAGCCGTCGCCGGCGATGACGTAGGTGTAGTGATCGACGATCTCGCTGCCGAGCCGGGCATTGAGGAGCCGTTCGGCGAGCGCCATGCCGACGGCGTTGGCGAGGCCCTGGCCCAGCGGGCCGGTGGTGGTCTCGATGCCCGGCGCGTGGCCGTGCTCGGGGTGGCCGGCGGTCTTGGCGCCGAGCTGGCGGAAGCTCGCGAGCTCCTCCATCGTCATGCCGGGGTAGCCGGTCAGGTGCAGGAGCGCGTAGAGCAGCATCGAGCCGTGGCCGGCGGAAAGCACGAAGCGGTCGCGATCGAGCCAGTCGGGAGCGGAGGCGTCGAACTTCAGGAAGCGGGTGAAGAGCACTGTGGCGACGTCGGCCATGCCCATCGGCATGCCGGGATGGCCGGACTTCGCTTTCTCGACGCCGTCCATGGCCAGCGCCCTGATGGCATTCGCCATATCCTTGTGCATCCGGGCACCCTCTGTACTCGTCGCCTCGTCGCCGCCCCTGAGAGACAGCGGCGCCTCTTGGGCGCCGCTGTGCGGGGAGCATTAGCCCTCCTCACGCCTGCCGTCCAGCCGAAGGCAGGCGCATCGAGCAGAGACTATTCATGGCGCCGGCGCCGCCTGCTATGTCGGTGGAGCGATGGCCCCGGCCGGAGGGGTGCCGCGGAGCGGGTGGGAGGCAGCATGCGAGCCCTGGGCGTCATCGTGAACCTGTTCTTCCCGGGCGTCGGCACCATCATCGTCGGCAAGATCGTCGCCGGCGTGATCCAGTTTCTGCTCTATGCGGTGGCGGTGGCGCTGATCGCGACCGGGATCGGCGCGCTCTTCGGGGTGCCGTTGGCGGTCGTGGTGTGGATCTGGGCGGTCGTCAGCGCCGCAACGGCGGAGGACAAGCCGCTGGTGGTGGTGGTGCGCGATCGGTCCGATGATCGATCGCCGGGTTCGCGGCGCTGATGCGTCGGCGCCGATGTATCAAGGGATGTCGAGACGAACTCTCGCGCCGGCTCCCGGCGGCGGTGCGTTCACGGCGCATGGCCCGCCGACCGCACATCATATAGCGCTCCTCCGGAAGGGCTCCGTGGAGTGCCCCTGTCCCGCACCTTTGCAGCGCTGCGCTGTCGGTCAGTTGCTCTGCCGCTGCTCGCGGTCGGCCTCTTCCATGCGCGATTGCATCACCTGCATGGTGTCGTCCGCCAGCGACTTGCCGAGCTTCGTCATCTGCTCGAACTCGGACTGGTAGTCGGCGCAGGCGTTCTGGAAGAACTCGGCGCACACGCCGTACATTTCCTGCACGGTCTTGCAGCCCGCCAGCTGCTTGGGCATGCCCAGGTCTTCCTTGAGGCGGCGGTTGATGAACGCGACCCAGTTCTTGTTCAAGGTCGCGAGGCCGTCGTAGACCTTGCCGTTCATTTGCGCCATGGCGTTCAGGGCCGGCCGGTTGAGCTCCATGAAGGCCTCGAAGCCCATCGGCATCAGCATGGGCGGAAACACCGTCTCGGCACGCCCGTTCGCGGTTTTGTCAGCCATGCACTCACTCCTCCGCTGCTAGGTGCCCCCGAGTGATTCTACGACGCCTGGATACAAGTGCCAGCACTTTTTCAAGTCACAATCACCTGAATTCGGCGGGCACGTTGGCGGCTGTGGACAAATCTGCACCGCAGGGCCGCTGCCGTGCGCCGGCACCGGCCGGAGGGCCGGGCTCACGCGGATTTGCGCGCGTCGGATGCGTGCGAGCGCGGGGCGGGGGCCCGTGCCAGGCAGCGCGCCAGCAGGACGTGCGCTGCCTCGATCGCGCGCGCGATCTTGGCCGGGTCGCGCGACTCCTCCGAGCCGGGCTGCGGGGTGCGCCCGTCCACGTAGCTCCCGGACAGCGCGCGGGCATCCGCCTCGGTCAGCAGCCACAGCAGGTCACCGGCCGAGCGCGCCAGCGAGCGGGTGCCGGGCAGCACGGGTGCGAGCAGGGGCATCACGTATTTCCAGCCGAGCCGCTGCAGCCAGTTGCGGTCGCGGCCGATCTCCGTGCCGGGCACGACGCTCGGATTGAACGCGAGGACGCCGATGTCGGGCAGCTCCCGCGCCAGATGGCGCACGTGCATGACGTTGAGCAGCTTCGACGCCGAATACCGCGCCTCGCCGCGATCGACGACGGAGGCGATATGCTCCTGCGACCGCGCCGGATCGGCGAGGATGAGCGGATCCTGCCAAGTCGCCCTGCCGATGCCCACGAGGCAGAAGGCGTCCGGGTCATGGACCTCGCTCGAGGTGACGACAATGCGGCCGCCGGGCCGCAGCAGGCTCTTGAGCCGCTCGACGATCAGGAACGGCGCCAGGAAGTTCACGGCGAAGGCGAGCTCGAGGCCGTCGGCCGAGGCCACGTCCCCGCTGACGGTCTGCACCGCGGCATTGAGCGCCAGCGCATCGATCCCACAGTGCACGACCCGCCGGGCGACCTCCTCGCAGGCGCGCTCGATGGAAGCCAGGCTCGCCAGATCGGCCGTCACCACCGCCAGCCGCCCGCCGGCCGCGGGCGATGCCGCGAGCGTGTCGAGCCGGGGCGAGGGGCGCGCCAGGAGTACGACGCTCCATTCGGGCCGCTCGCTCAACAGACGTTCCAGGGCGCGGCGGCCGATGCCGCTGGTCCCGCCCGTCATGACGAGCACTTTCGCGTTCCCACCGGAGCGCGGGCCGTCGTCAACGGGCCTCAGGTCGCTGTCGCGTGCCACGCCTTTCTACTTGACTACCAAACCGTTTCCCATGCGCTTACGCACGCAACTGCCCGCATCGCACAGGAGGGCACGTGTATCAACGCGGGCTAATGTGTCGGGGTTTCAAGGCCTTGATGTCAATATGCGTTGTTGCGTCTGAGGTATGCATCGAGCTCCGCCCGGGTCGGCAGGCCGGCGCGCGAGCCGAGCCTGGTGCACTTGAGCGCTGCCACCGCGGCAGCCAGACGCGCGCATTCCGCCACCGGGCGCCCTTCGGCGAGCATCAATGTGAACGCACCGTGGAAGGCATCACCGGCGCCCGTGGTATCGACGACGCTCGTCCGGAAAGCGGGAGCATGACCGCCCTCGCTGCCCTCGCGCCACAGGTAGCCGTCGCGGCCGAGCGTGACGCCGGCATGCTTCGGTCCGAGCGAGAGGACGTGAGCGAGCCGCTCCTCGTCGGACCCGCCGGACACGAGCTCGCGCAGGGCCTGCGCGCTGAAGATGGCATGGTCGGTCAGCTTCAGGATGCCGGTCAACGCCTCGCGGGCGCCGACATCGGCATCGAGCACGGTCGGCACCTTCTCCTTGCGCGCGCGGGCGAACACGGCGCGCAGGCCCTCGAGCCAGCGGACATCACCCAAGACGGCGTCGGCGTCGGCGACGCGCTCGAGGGGCAGCCAGCTCGTCCCGGACGGCATGCCCGCGTCGCGCTGGCCGACGATCAGGCGTTCACCTTTGTCGTCGACGATGATGGCCGACGTGGACGAGCGGGCGCCCTCGAAGGCTTGCACATAGCGTATGTCGACGCGTTCGGCCCTCAGGCCTGCGCGGATCGTGTTGCCGGCGCCGTCGTCGCCCACGCGGCTCCACAGCTCGGCCCGACCCCCGAGCCTGGCAATGGCGACCGCCGCATTGGCCGCCATGCCGCCGCCCGACTCCACGTGCTCGAGGGCGCGCACCTTGGTCGGCTCCGGCGGAAACGCCTCGATCCTGTAGATGCGGTCGAGCGCGGCATGCCCCACGCAGATGATGCGCCTCGGCGATGGCATTGCTGGCTCTGAGCCTTCACTCTCCGAACGGTCCCGCGCGCGGCGCCGCCGCCCAACGATACTGCGCGCGAGCCGGGCACGCAAAGGCGCGTGGGGCGATGGGCCGCTCGGGTCGCCGTTGCCCGCGCGCAGCCCGGCGTACTAGATCAGGCGGTGACTCGGCCGCACGAGCGAGGGACGCAAGGAGGTGAAAGGGATGGGGCGCGTGCTCAACATGGGGGAGGTGCTCACCCTCAATGCCCACCTCCACCCGGCCAAAGTGGGTGCGCGCGACCTTGGCCGGGCGATGACGTTTGCCGAGTGGAACGAGCGTGCCTGCCGGCTCGCCAATGCTCTGCTGGGGCTCGGCCTGAAGGCGGGCGATGCGGTTGCCGTTCTCGCCTACAACGCGGTGGAATGGCTGGAGATCTATGCCGCCACGGCCAAGGCCGGGCTCGTCATGGTGCCGATCAACTTCCGGCTCGTCGGCGGCGAGATCGCCTACATCGTCGGCGACAGCGGAGCCAAGGCGGCCATCGTCCAGGACGAGCTCGTCGATCGGGTCGAGGGCATCCGCGCCGGCCTGCCGATTGCGGAGGCCAACTGGATCGTCTTCGGCCGATCGGCGCCGCCCGCCGGCTACCACGCCTACGAGGCCATGATCGCAGCCGCTTCGTCGGCAGAGCCCGCGTCCCGAGCGCGTCCGGAGAGCCTGTGGGCGCTGATGTACACCTCTGGCACCACGGGCAGGCCCAAGGGTGCCATGCGCAGCCACGCCGGCCACGCGCACCTGAGCGTTGCCACCCTGGCCGACCTGGAGCTCGGCCGCGACGACACCGGCCTGCTCGTGATGCCCATGTGCCATGCCAACTCGCTGTTCTTCGCCGGGGCCTTCGCCTACGCGGGGGCCACCTGCTGCGTCTACGACAGGAAGAGCTTCGACCCCGAGCACCTGCTGCGTGTGCTCGCCGAGACGCGGGCGACCTTCACCTCGCTGGTGCCCACTCACTACATCATGATGCTGGGCCTGCCCGAGCGGGTGCGCGCCCAATGCAACGTCGACAGCGTGAGGAGGCTGCTGATCTCCTCGGCACCGGCGCGCAAGGACACCAAGCTCGCCGTCATGGAGCAGTTCCGCAACTCCAAGCTCATCGAGATGTACGGATCGACCGAGGCCGGCTGGGTGACGCTGCTGCGGCCCGAGGAGCAGCTGTCGCGCCTCGGCTCCATCGGCCGCGAGCTGATGGGCACCGGCCGCATCAGGCTGCTCGACGAGGCCGGCAACGAGGTGGCCGACGGCGAGGTCGGCGAGCTCTACTCGCTCACGCCGTGGAGCTTCGACGGCTACTGGAACATGCCGGACAAGACGGCCGAGGCCTTCCGCGGCGAATACTTGTCCGTCGGCGACATGGCCCGCCGCGACCGAGACGGCTACTACCATCTCGTCGACCGCAAGAAGAACATGATCATCTCCGGCGGCGAGAACATCTACCCCTCGGAGGTGGAGAACCTGCTGGGCTCGCACCCCAAGGTGAAGGACGTGGCCGTGATCGGCCGTCCCGACGCCAAGTGGGGCGAGACCGTGCATGCCGTGCTGGTCCTGCGCGAGGGGGCGGCCGCGAGCGAGCAGGAGATCCTCGACTGGTGCGTCGACCGCATCGCCGGCTACAAGCGGCCGCGGTCGGTCGAGTTCATCGCCGATGCCGACATGCCGCGCACCGCCACCGGCAAGATCCTGCATCGCATGCTGAAGGAGCGGCGGTGAGGGGCCGCGAACCCGCGACGTCCCCGCCTCACCCCAGCCGGCGGCGGTAGAGGGCGATGAGCCGCTCCCAGTGGCGTTCGGCGGCGGGCTTGTCGTAGACCTTGCGCTGCGGGAAGGCGAAGCCGTGGTGCACGCCCTTGTGGATCTCGAGCTCGCCGGGGCTGCCGGCCTTCTCGAACAGGCGCGCGAGCTCCTCCACCATCGGCATCGGGGCGAGGTCGTCGAACTCGGCGCAGGCGATGTAGAGCTCGGCCTTGCCCTTGCCCAGCGTCAGGTGCGGGCTCTCCACCGCGTCGCTGACGAGCCAGGTGCCGTAGAAGGAGGCGGCCGCGGCGATGCGCTCGGGGTAGCGCGCGGCGGCGGCCAGCGCATAAGGGCCGCTCATGCAGTAGCCGTGCACGCCGACGGGCCCGCGCCTGATGTCCGCCCGGCCGTCGATGAACGAGAACATGGCGGCCACGTCGTCCATCACCGGCGGGATGGTCATCTTGGTGCGCACGGCGCGCATGCGCGTGTGCTCGGCGCTGCCGTGCACCAGCACGTCGGGGCCGTACTTGGTGTCGCGGCCGGCGCGATAGTAGAGGTTGGGCAGCAGCACGGCGTAGCCCACCGTCGCCAGCCGCCGCGCCATGTCATAGAGCTCCTCGCGGATGCCGGGCGCATCCATCAGGAACAGCACGGGCGGATGGGTGCCGCGATCCGGCCGGCAGAAGAATGTCTCCATCGCCCCGTCCTTCGTGGCGATGTCCAGCGTCTCCTCGATCATGGCGTGCTCCTCCCTGGTCGCGCGATGGCCGCTATCGGCTCTCTCCCAAGCTCCGCTGGTAGGTCGACGGCACCACGTCCTTCACGGAGCTGGCGCGCTTGGCGAGCCAGTAGGCCTGCGGTGGCGGCACGGAAGCGAAATCGCGGTCGACGCCCAGCTTCTGCGCCGCGTCCATCGGCCAGTTGGGATTGTAGAGCACCTCGCGCGCGATCGCGATCAGGTCCGCCTCGCCGCGCTGCAGGATGGCCTCCGCCTGGTCGCCGTGCACGATGAGCCCCACCGCCATGGTGGCGATGCCCGCCTCCGCCCTGATCTTGGCTGCGTAAGGCACCTGGTAGCCGTAGGTGACGGTGCCGGCGCTGACGACCGGCGAGCCGCGCATGCCGCCGGAGCTGCAGTCGATCACGTCGACGCCCTTGTCCTTGACGATGCGGGCGAGCGCCACGCTCTGCTCCGGACCCCAGCCGGCATCGTCCTGCACGGAGAGCCGCAGGAACAGCGGCTTGCGGGCCGGCCACTTGGCGCGGACCGCCTCCACCACCTCGATGGCGAAGCGCATGCGGTTGAGCTCCGAGCCGCCGTACTCGTCGTTGCGGCGG
>DASRDL010000542.1:0-5006 GCA_035652635.1 Hyphomicrobiaceae bacterium
GGCCGGCGTGGTGGGCGCGATCTGGGCCATGATGGTGTTCCTCGCCATGCCGACGCTCATGGAGCTGCTGGGCGGCGGGGCCGTGACCGTGGCGGAGCTGCGCCGCCTCATCGGCGTGGCCTCCCTCGATGCCCCGGGCTATTTCCTGCTCGGCATCGTCGTGCTGGTGATCGCCTCCCTGTGTATGCTGACTTCGCGGCTCGGCGTCTACCGCATCCTCCACAGCCAGCACTGATGCGGGCGGGCCGCGCGGAAAATCTGTTTGCCGCCGCCGGGCCTCAGGTCACAGGCACGGCCAAATCGGCTAATCTTTTTGCATGATGGCTATTCCCGCGCCTCCCGCGCCGGGGTGGCCCCTGGGAGAGGCATCGTGGCAGTGACGGGAGCAGTCAGGATCGCCGCTGCGGCCGCCTGCATCGTGCTGTTCATGTTCCTGGCCGGCTTCGTGGTGTTTGCGAGCTCGATCGCCCGCCGGGCCGGACTTGCGACGCCGCAGGCTGACGGTATCGTCGTGCTGACCGGGGGGCAGCAGCGGCTGAGTGAGGCTGCCCGCCTCCTGGCCGAAGGTCGCGGCAAGCGGCTGCTGATCTCGGGTGCCAACCGCATGGCGACGCGCGAGGACCTGCATCGCAAGAGCGGCCTCACCGCCCAGCTTTTCGAGTGCTGCGTGGACATCGGGTACGATGCGCATACCACCAGTGGCAACGCCCAGGAGACGATGGCCTGGGCGCGCGACAAACGCTTCAAGCGGCTCATCATCGTCACCTCGAGCTACCACATGCCGCGCAGCCTGATCGAGCTGGCGCGCGTGATGCCGCGCGTCACCCTCGTCCCTCACCCCGTCGTGTCGAGCAACTTCCGGCCCGAGCGCTGGTGGCTGCACGCCGCCACCATGCGGCTGCTCTTCACCGAGTACGTGAAGTTCCTGCCCTCGGCGGCGCGCTTCGGCATGGCGCGGCTGCTCCAGTCCTGGGACGGCAACGCGCTGGCGGGCAACGGGCTCACCCGCGCATCAACCAGCTGATCGCTTCGACGCCATGGGTATCCTGGTCCGCTCGCTCGTGTTCCTGGTCGTGTTCTACGTCAATACGGCGGTGTTCCTCGTTCTGGGCAGCTGGCTGCTTCTGGCCCCGCGCCGCTGGGCGATGGAGGGCCTGCGCCTGCACGGGCTGGCAAGCCTGTGGTGGCTCGAGGTCATCTGCGGCACGCGCTACGAGGTGCGCGGCCGCGAGCGGCTGCCCGGCGGGGCCTGCCTCGTCGCCTCCAAGCATCAGTCGGCCTGGGACACGTTCGCGCTCATTCCCGTGTTCCGCGATCCGGCCATGGTGATGAAGGTCGAGCTCGGCTGGATCCCGCTCTACGGCTGGTTCAGCCACAAGTTCCAGCACATCTTCGTGCGTCGTGACAAAGGTCCGAGCGCGCTCAAGAGCCTCTTGCGCGACGCCCGCCACCGGGCGGGCCAGGGCCGCGAGATCGTGATCTTTCCCGAGGGCACACGCCGGCCGCCGGGGGCGGAGCCCGACTACAAGCCGGGCTACATCGCCCTTTACGAGGGGCTCGGGCTGCCCTGTGTGCCGGTCGCGCTCAACTCCGGGCTGTTCTGGCCGCGCCGCAGCTACATGCGCTATCCGGGAACGATCGTGATCGAGATCCTGGAGCCGGTGCCGCCCGGCCTGCCGAGGGCGCAGGCACGCGCGCTCATCGAGGAGCGCATCGAGACGGCCTCCCGCCGCCTCATCGACGAGGCGCTGGCCGCCCCCAATCCGCCGCCCCTGCCGGAGCTCGGCGCGGCGCAAGACGCAGAGGCGCGCACTTGAGGAGCCGCCGCGCTCAGGCAGAGCGCTCCCGCATCACGCGGTAGTAATGCTCGGCGTGCTGATAGCAGTTCTCCATCTCGACGGCATCTCCGCTCAGCGCCGCCTCGCGCGCCAGCGCCAGGTAGCGCTCGTAGTTTCTCTGTGCACTGCCCGACGAGTTGCCGCCGTGGCGCCCGCCCTGGCCCGGCGCGTGCGGCCGCGGCCGCCCGTTCCCCCTCCGGTCGCCGCCGGGGCGCAGCCGCTGCAGGCGCTGATTGCCGTTGCGGTTCGCATTCATTGAGCGCGTTCCTCCCGTGGTTGTTGCGCGCAGACCCCGTGCCGGCGAGCTCTCCCGTTGCGGGTCGCTCAAGGATGAGGCACAGCCGAGTGAAGAGAGCAGGGGCAGGCAGCGGACCGACCCGTCGTGACGCCGGGCCGGTCGCCCCGCATGACGCCCACTGTAAAACATGGGATGCCTCGCCCGAGTCGCAAGGGGCTGACAAGGTCCAGTTGCGTGCTACCGTTGCGCTGGCATCGCCGGTGCGGCCATGGCACGCTGGCGAATCGAGACCAACGGCACCAACAGTCATGACGGCGGCGGTGTGCAGAGACTGCTGCGCTCTCCTCGACGGTACGCGCCCGACGTGCGACCGCTGCGGCGGTGGCCGCCTCGTCGTCCACGCCGAGATCGGCGACCTCGGTATCGCCCACATCGATTGCGACGCCTTCTATGCCTCGGTCGAGAAGCGCGACCGGCCCGAGCTCGCGGGCAAGCCGCTGATCATCGGCCACGCCGGCGGTCGCGGCGTGGTGCTCACGGCCTGCTACGTGGCGCGCAAGTTCGGCGCGCGCTCGGCCATGCCGATGTTCCAGGCGCTCGAGCTGTGCCCGCACGCCACGGTGATTGCGCCCGACATGGGCAAGTACAAGCGCGTGAGCCATGAGATCCGCACGATCTTCGCCTCCGCCACGTCTCTCATCGAGCCGCTGTCGCTCGACGAGGCCTACCTCGATTTGACGCAGCGCGGCGGCGGCGCCCCGCCGGCGGCCGTCGCTCTCGCTGACATCGCACGGCGCGTGGAGCGCGAGATCGGCATCACCGTGTCGATCGGGCTCTCGTGCAACAAATTCCTGGCCAAGCTCGCCTCGGAGCTGGAGAAGCCGCGCGGATTCTCGGTCATCGGCCGCGGCGAGGCCCGCGCGTTCCTGGCGCCGCTGTCGGTGCGCAGGATCCACGGCGTCGGCGCGGTCACGGCGCGGCGCATGGAGGCCGGCGGGCTCGCCACCATCGCCGACCTGCAAGCGCTGAGCGAGCAGCAGCTCGTGGCCCGGTTCGGCAGGTTCGGTCGCCGCCTCGCGCTGTTCGCGAACGGCGATGACGACCGCAAGGTGACACCCGACCGGCCGGTGAAGAGCATCTCGGCCGAGACCACCTTCGCCCGCGACACGGGCTCGGCCGCCGAGCTGCGCGAGGTGGCCGAGGGGCTGTGCCTGCGCGTGGCGGGGCAGCTCGACCGCAAGGGGCTCGCCGGGGGCAGCGTGGTTCTCAAGCTCAAGACCTCGGACTTCCGCATCCTCACCCGCGCCCGCCGCCTCGCCCATCCGACCCGGCGTGCCGCCCTTTTGTTCGAGAGCGTCTGCGGGCTCATCGACCGCGAGGCCGACGGGCGCACGTTCCGGCTCATCGGCGTCGGCGTGGGCGGGCTCGGTCCGGCCGTTGGCGCCGACCCTGACGACCTCTTCAGCTACACCGGCAGCAGCGAGGCTGCCGGGATGCAGCACTGAGGAGCGCATGCCGGACGGCCACGTCAGGCGGTGTGGTGTGTTGCCCGAATTGGGCTATAAGCGACGGGTGGCGTTGTGGCGAAGCCCGACGGCAGCCCAGGGATCACGCATGGTGCGACGGCCCATCACTGCGCTTCTCGTCTGGACATGGCTCGCGATGCCGGCGGTGATGCCGGCCGCGGCGCAGAGCGACGCCGTCGCCTTGCGCAGCCGCGAGGCGGCAGCGGCGCTGGTGCGCGGCAACGTCGACCAGGCGATCGCCCTCTACACCGAGGCGCTCGAGGACAAGTCGCTGCCCAACGACCGGCGCGCCACCATTCTCAACGATCGGGGCGTGGCCTACGCGCGCCGCCAGCAGCAGCGCGAGGCCATCGAGGACTTCAACAGGGCGATTCAGCTCTATCCGGAGTATGCCGCCCTCTACAACAATCGCGGCAACGTGTTGCTCGCCCTCGGCGCCGTGAAGGAGGCCGCCAAGGACTTCGATCGTGCGCTCCTGCTGGCTCCCGGCTATGCGGCTGCCTACAGCAACCGCGCCGGTGCCTACATGAAGCAGGGCCAGATCGACCGCGCGATCGCCGCTTACACCAAGGCCATCAAGCTCACGCCCAACAGCGCCGCGGCGCTCAGCGGACGCGGGCGCGCCCAGCTCGCGGCCAACCGTCCGCACGGCGCCATCCGCGATTTTACCCGCGCCGTATCGCTCGATGCCCGCTTCAGCGCCGCCTACCGCAGCCGCGCCGAGGCCAAGATGGCGATCGGGCGCTTCGAGGAGGCGGTGGAGGATTTCAGCCGCGCCGTCGCCTTCGAGCCGCGCAACGCCGAAATCTACGCCCTGAGAGGGCAGGCCTACGTCGAGGCCGGCAACGCCGCTTCGGGCATCAAGGATTATGCGAAGGCCATCGAGCTTGCGCCCAATGTCGGGGCCTACTACGCCGCGCGCGGTCTCGCCTACGCCAAGGCCGAGGCCTACGAGGACGCGCTCAACGACTTTGCCCGCGCCATCGAGCTCGAGCCGCGCTCGCCCAAGCCCTACGCTTACCGGGCGTGGACCTATCGCCAGCAGCAGCAGCCCGAGCTGGGGCTCAAGGACGTGGAGCGGGCGCTGAAGCTCGACGACAAGAGCGCCGAGGCCTACTGGGCGCGCGGCGAGATCAACGAGCAGCTCGGCCGCGCCGAGCTGGCCGTGGCAGACCTGCGCAAGGCGGCCGCCCTCGACCCCGGCCTCAAGCCGGCCACGCGCGCGCTCGAGCGCCTCGGCATCAGCACGCGGGCGACCGACGAGGAGGTGGCGGATGCCGGCTTCGACCGGTGGCAGGTGTTCCGCAAGGGAGGGCAGTTCGTCGCCACCAATCAGGAGCTGCCGCGCCTGGTCGTGAACCTGGAGATGATGGGCGAGGGCCAGCCGCGCATTCTCGAATGGGA
>DASRDL010000543.1:0-7233 GCA_035652635.1 Hyphomicrobiaceae bacterium
TGCCCGATCGCCACCCGCCCGCCGAGCCGGAAGCGCTCCGTCAGATCGGCGACCAGATGCGTATCGAGGCTCGCCGGATCGTGGCCGGAATCGATATGCATGTCGATGTCGACATCGTACTCGCGTGCGATCTCGAAGATCCGATTGATCTGTCCGGGATGATCGACATCGTAGTTGGGTGCCGCGCCGATGACGCGGGCACCCATGTCGAGGCCCTTGCGCAGCGCGGCTTCGGCCTCGGGTGCCGTCGTCATGCCCTCCTGCGGGAAGACGCAAATCTCCAGATCGACCGCCCAGGCGTACTCCCTGGCGAGCGCCAGCAGGGCCTCGACACCGCGCACGCCCACGGGTGCATCGATCTCCGCATGGGTGCGGATTCGCGTCGTGCCGTGCTTGATGCAGCCTTCGAGAGTGGCCTTGGCCCTGGCGTAGATGTCCTCCACGGTGAAGGTGCCCTTGACTGCCTGCACGCGCCGCATGTGATCCGGCCGGGATCGGCTCGGCTCCGGGGCGCAGCGGTCGATGATCCGCGACTTGTCGAGGTGGATGTGCGTTTCGATCAAGCCGGCACAACACAGAAGCCCGCCGGCGTCATGGCGCGGCGCGTCCGCGGCAATCGCGGGCTCGATGGCGGCGATGCGGCCTCGCGCGATGCCCACGTCGACGGTTCTGTCCTCCGACCGAGGCAGGCGGGCGTTGGCAATCACGAGGTCCAGCATCGCTTTCATCCTCCGCCATCGGCCAGGCGCGCGGGCCGCGGTCGGCGACATCGGCCGGGGCACCCGGAACACCGTGTCGGTTCCGCGTATCGGCCCGTCGGCGCCGCGTGCTGCGCGGGCGCTCGCTGTTGGCAGCGTAGCCCGCCTGTGTTTCATTGCAAATCGCATGGGACGTGCGGGGTACGGCACGGCAGGGGAGCGCAATGGCGATTGTCATTCACGGCGCTGCGGTGGTCACCGTCGATGCGGACGACACCGTGATCTACGACGGGGCGGTGGCGATCGAGGCCGACAGGATCGCTGCCGTGGGGCCGAGTCGCGACATCCTGGCCCGCTACCCTTCGGCCGAGCGTATCGACGGCTCGGGCAAGGCGGTGATGCCGGGCTTCGCCAACGTGCACACTCACCTGCACATGACGCTGGCGCGCGGCATCTACGAGGATCTGTCGCCGCCGCACAAGCCGCCGTTCACGAGCGGGCTCGCCCCGTTGCCGTTGCCGCGGCTGGAGCCCGAGGAGCACCGCATCTTCTGCCAGCTGGGCGTTCTGGAGGCGATCCGCTGCGGCACCACCGCGATCCTGGAGGACGCAACGGGCATCGAGGCCTACGCCGACGACATGGCGGCCACGGGCGTTCGCTTCCTTCTCACCGAGCGGGCATGGGACAAGGCCAAGGGCTCGATCGGCGATCCGGCGCCGTTCGAGGTGGACCGCAAGCTGGGCGAGCGCTGCCTTGCCCGCATCGAGGGCCTGCACAGCAAGCGCCACGGCACGGCGGAGGGGCGCATCCGCGTCGGCGTCTCCGCCTGGGCGCCGGATATGTGCTCGCCCGAGCTGCTGCGCGAGGTGCGCGCCCTGCAGCAGAAGCTCGACGCGGTCGCCACCATCCACCTCAACCAGATCTGGGGCGAGGTGGCAGCCGTCAAGGCCGAGCGCGGCCGTCTGCCTACCGAATATCTCGACGACCTGGGCTTTCTCAACGAGCGCCTGATCTGCGCCCACTGCCGCTGCATGGAACCCCAGGAGGAGGAGCGGCTGGGGCGGGCCCGTGTCACGGTCTCCTTCAACTCCGCCATCGCCGCACGCCGCGGGCTCAGCCCGCGCATCGCCGACCTGGAGCAGTACGGCTGCAACATCGCCATGGGCAGCGACAACATGGCGGAGGACATGGTCGAGGTGGTGCGTACCGGGCTGTTCATGGAGCGCGTGCGGCGCCGGGACGGCCGGCGGCCGAGCCCCGAGCAGGTGCATCGCTGGGCGACGGCCAACGGCTACCGCGCGATCGGTGTCCCGGACGGTGGCGCCCTCGTCGCCGGCAACAAGGCCGATCTGATCGTGGTCGATCTCGAGCGGGCGCATCTGGTGCCGGTGATGCGCGTCGTCTCCGACTACGTGCACCAGGGCCAGGGGCGCGACGTGGAGGCGGTCATGGTCGACGGCCGCTGGATCATGCGCGGCGGCCGGGTGCTGACCATGGACGAGGAGCGCATCGTCGCGGAGGCGCAGCGGATCGGCAAGATCGCCTGGCGGCGCTTGTTCGACGGCAACCCCCGGCTGGAGGTGCCGGCCGGCTTCGCGCCATGCTGAAGCGGCGCCACGGCCGGCTCAGTCCGGGCACACCTGTCAGGGAGATCGAGGTGTGAGCCGACGCGAGCCCCTCCCGCCGAGCCTTTATGCCGAGACCGCCCGGCCCGCGATCGCGACCCCGCCGTTGGACGGGGACAAGCGGATGTCGGTCGCAATCGTCGGCGGCGGCTTCACGGGGCTTTCCACGGCGCTGCACCTGGCGGAGAAGGGCGTCGATGTCGCGGTTCTCGAAGCGCACGAGCCGGGTTGGGGCGCTTCGGGACGCAATGGCGGGCAGGTGAACCCGGGGCTCAAGCACGATCCGGACGTGGTCGAGGCCGACTTCGGCCCGGACCTCGGCCGGCGCATGGTCGAGATGGCGTGGAACGCGCCGAATGTCGTGTTCGATCTCGTCAGGCGCTATCAGATTCAGTGCGAGGCGCGGCAATCCGGCACGTTGCGCGCGGCCTATGCGGAGGCCGCGGCGCGAGGCATCCGCGCCAGCCACGAGCAGGGTGCCAGGCGGGGAATGCCGGTGGAGCTCCTCGAGCGCGACGCCATGCGCGGGGCGACCGGCACCGGCCGCTACATCTGTGCGCTCCTGGACCGGCGCGGCGGCCACCTCAACCCGCTGAGCTATGCGCGCGGTCTGGCGCAGGCAGCCGTCCAGGCGGGCGCCAGGGTGTACGGGAGCACGCGCGTTCTCCACGTGTCGCGACAGGGCACGCGCTGGAGCGTGGCGACGCCGACCGGCACGGTGAGCGCCGAGAGGCTCGTGCTCGCAACAAACGGCTACACGGACGACCTGTGGCCGAAGCTGCGGCGCACGATCGTCCCGGCCTACAGCGGCATCGTCGCCACCGAGCCGATCCCCGACGAGATCGCTCGCGGCGTCTTCCCGGCGCGCTCCTCGCTCTACGAGATGGGGCAGGTGACGGTCTACTACCGCCTCGATGCGCAGAACCGGCTGCTGATGGGCGGGCGCTGCCGTCAGAGCCCCGTCAGCCATCCTGGCCAGATGCAATTCCTGAAGCGCTATGCGCTGAAGCTCTGGCCGCAGCTCGCGCCCTTCAATTTCACACATGGCTGGAATGGGCAGCTCGGCATCACCATGGATCACTATCCCCACATCCACGAGCCGGCCGACGGCGTGCTCGCATGCCTCGGCTACAACGGCCGCGGCGTGGCCATGAGCACGACGATGGGATCCCAGCTGGCGCGGCGCCTCATCGGTGGCAAGGCGGCCGAGATCGACATGCCGATCACCGATCTGAAGGTCATTCCATTCCAGCGGCTCTGGCGCACGGCGGTGGCTGCCCGCATCGTCTACGGCCGCATCCGCGACTATCTGCACATGTGAGCGGTCCGGCCTACGAGCCCCTGCCGTGGGGTAACGTCCGGAGCCGGGGCCCGTCGCGCTCGCCGGCGTCGCGCGGCAACTGTCCGGGAAGGCCGTGCACTCCTACACCGGCACGTCGCCGGCGATGGTGATGCGGTGCATGCGGCGGCGCTTGCCGGGATAGTCGTTGAGCGCGCGGTGCTGCGTGCAGCGGTTGTCCCAGATCGCCAGCGATCCCACCTGCCAGCGGAACCGGCAGGTGAACTCCGGCTCCACCGCGTGCGCACGCAGGAACTCGATGATCGGCCGCGCCTCCGCGTCCTTGAAGCCGGCGAGCGTCTGCGTGTGGTTGGAGATGTAGAGCGCCTTGCGGCCAGTCTCGGGATGGGTGCGCACCAAGGGATGAATCGCCTCGGTGACGGTGTCGCCGGGGTCGCGGACCTTGGCGGCCATCTTCGGGTTGCCGGCGTAGCGGCCTTCACGCGCGGCAGTCTCGCCGGTGCGGCCGAGCCGTCGGCGGTCGCCGACGTTGAAGGTTCTCACCCCGTTGAGCATGGCCTTCATGGGCTCGGACAGCGCCTCATAGGCGAGATACATGTTGGCGAACAGGGTGTCGCCGCCGGCGTCGGGCGTCTCCTTGGCGTAGAGGATGGTGGCCTTTGCCGGCCTGGGGTTGAACATCTGGTCGGTGTGCCACACCTCGCCGAACGCCTTGGTGTCGCCCTCCTCCTTGATGATCTCGAGGATGTCGGGGTACTCGTCCATGCCTTTCATGAACGGGTGATGGTGGATGTCGCCGAAGCGCCTGGCGAAGGCGATCTGCTGCTCCGGCGTGATCCTCTGGTTGCGGAAGAAGATCACGAGGTGCTCGAGCCAGGCGGCCTTGATCTCGGCGAACGTGTCGTCGTCCAGCCGGGAAAGATCGGCCCCGCCGATCTCGGCGCCCAGCGCGCCGGCGACGGGCCGCACCTCGATGCGACGATAGGATGCCATGGTTGCCTCCCCCTTCTCCCTCTCCCCGCGCCCGAAGCGGCACGGGGAGAGGAAAGCCCGCGCTCACTCGGCCGCCGCCTTGTGGGCGGCGAGCACGTTGTCGGCGAGCCGGCCGGTCAGCTCGGCCAGGTGATGGAACTTGGCGCTGAACGTGCCGACGCCGGCGGTGGCCGAGCGCAGCTCGACGATGAGGTCCGCCATCTCCGATTCCGGGATCTGGGCGCGCACCACGTCCCATCCCGGCCAGCCCTCGCGGGCGTTGAAGCCCAGGATCTGGCCGCGCCGCTGCGGAATCATGCCGTTGACGCGCGCGGTGGCATCGGTGGGGATGGCGATCTCCACCTCCATGATCGGCTCGAGCAGCACGGGATTGCACTTCGGCAGCCCCTCGGCCATGCCGATGCGGCCGGCCTGGCGGAACGCCATGTCGGAGGAGTCGACCGAGTGGTAGGAGCCGTCGGTCAGCGTCACCGACACGTCCACCACCGGAAAGCCGCCGAGCGGGCCGCGCTGCAGATAGTCCTGCACCCCGATCTCGACGGAGGGGATGAACTGGCGCGGCACCACGCCGCCGGTGATGGTCTCGGCGAACTGGAAGCCGGAGCCGCGCGGCAGCGGCTTGATGTCGAGCACCACGTCACCGAACTGGCCGTGGCCGCCCGACTGCTTCTTGTGGCGGCCGCGCACCTCGATGCCCTTCTTGATCGTCTCCTTGTAGGGCACCTGGCGGGGCTTGGAGATGGCATCGACGCCGTACTTGCGCTTCAGACGCTCGAGCGCCACCCGCAGGTGCATCTCGCCCTGGCCCCACAGCACCATCTGGTGCGTGTCCTTGGCGTGCTCGAGCTTGAGCGAGGGGTCCTCCTCCATCAGCCTGGCCAAAGCGCCGGTGAGCTTCACCTCGTCCTTGCGGTCCTTGACGCCGATGGCCACACCGAACACGGGCTCCGGCGGCTCCGGCGCCTTGACTTGCGTGCCGCCGCCCTTTTCGACCGACAGCGTCTCACCCGAGTAGATCTTCTCCAGTCGCCCGAGCGCCACCGTCTCGCCGGCCTTGGCCGGCCCGCGCTTTCGCGCCTCCTGGCCCAGCAACGAGAAGGCGGCTGCAGCGCGCTCCTCGGCCTTGGCGCCCTGTACGACCGTGCCTTCGCCGAACTCGCCCGCCAGCACGCGAACGATCGACAGCTTGCCGCCGTGCGGCGTGTAGAGGGTCTTGAGCACGTGCCCCGCCGACTTGGCGTTCTCGAGCTTGAGACGGCGCGCGGTGCGGTCGACGAACGGCGCCTCGTGGCGCAGCGCCTTCAGCAGCCGCAGGATGCCGTTGCCGTTCTCCGCCGAGCCGAGCAGAACCGGCACGATGAGCCCCTCCTGCAGCTCCTTGACGAGATCGGCAAACACCTTGTCGCGCGAGGGCTGAACATCCGAGAGCAGCTGCTCCATCAGCTCGTCGTCGTAGTCGGCGAGCTGCTCGAGCATCTTGAAGCGCGCCTCGGTCTCGCGCTCCTTGATGCCCTCGGGCATGTCGATGACCTCGGACTGGGCGTGCGGCCGGTAGACGAAGGCGCGCTGGAGCGCCAGGTCGACGAAGCCGGAGGCGGCGCCGTTCTCCCAGATCGGGATCTGGCGCAGCACCAGCGGCTTGGAGCTGGCGGGCTGCAGGATGGGCAGGATGTCGCGCACGCCGGTGTCGAAGGAGTCGATCTTGTTGAGGAAGAGGAAGCGGGGGATGCCGCGATCCTCGAGCTGCTTGAGGATGAGCTGCAGGGCGGGCACGCGCTTGGGGTCGGGCTCGCACACCACGACGGCGGCGTCGCAGCCGGTGAGCGCAAGCGCGCCCTCATGCTGGAATTCGATGGAGCCTGGGCAGTCGATGAAGGTGAAGCTGTCGCCGAGGAAGCTGACGTCGGCAACGTTGAGCTCCACGCTCATGCCGTGGTCGCGGGCTTCCTGGGTGGCGTCACCGACCGTGTTCTTGTCGGCGACCTTGCCCTGCCGGGTGACGGCCCCGGTGCGGGCGAGGATAGCCTCGAGTAGCGTGGTCTTGCCGGAAAGATACGGTCCGACGAGTGCGATGCAGCGGGAGCTGCGGGCGGCCGAGCCACCATTTTGCCCCATGAGTTCCTCCTCTCCAGCCCAGGCACGGGAAGGCGAAGCTCGCGCCCTCGCGCCTGAGCTTGTGGGGCGCGTGACAGTATCGTGAACCGGCCCTGTAACGAGCGCAAGGCCAAACGGGCTCGCCGCCGCCACGCTTTCGATCGTTCGCCGGGGAGGGGCGTCGGTGACTTGCGCCCGTCCTTGCCGGGACGATCGCCGTCCGCATTGACGCCGATCGCGCGACGCTGCATTGCAGCGCAGATCGTTCACGCGATGTTTCTAAATTTTTCTTGACGCCGTGAGCCGGGGCACCGCTAAATGCCGGGCAAGGCATGGTACCCCTCGCGGATGGACGACGAATGTCGCGGCCGGAGCGGTAGAGAAAATTGCCGGGCCCCGCACCGATCCTGGAACGCGGGCTAGGGCTGAAGAGTTCGTGTGCCATGAGTATCGAGACGCTGAATAGCGCAGCCCGGGCGGCCGGCTTCGCAATGGCGATGTCGGACGAGCCCGCAGAGGAGGT
>DASRDL010000544.1:0-4212 GCA_035652635.1 Hyphomicrobiaceae bacterium
CCCCATTACCATCCTCGTCAACAATGCCGGCATCCCGTCCGGCGCCTTCTTCACGCGCACCAGCGAGGAGGAATGGCGCAGCGTGATGTCCGTCAATCTCGACGGCGTGTTCCGCGTCGGCCAGGCGGCGGCGCGGCGCATGGTGGCGAACGGCACGGGCGGGTCGATCATCAACATCGCCTCGCTCCTGGGCTTCGGCGTCATCAAGGGCCTGTCCACCTACTCCGCCACCAAAGCGGCCGTGATCAGCCTGACGAAGTCGATGGCGCTGGAGTTGGCGCGCGACCGCATCCGCGTCAATGCCCTGGCGCCCGGCTACTTCGCCACCGAGTTCAACGACGCCTATCTCGCCAGCGACGCGGGCAAGCGCATGATGGCGCGCGTGCCGATGGGCCGCGCCGGTGCCGTGGAGGAGCTGGAAGGGCCGCTGCTGCTGCTCGCCTCCGACGCCGGCGCCTTCATGACCGGCAGCGTCATCACGGTCGACGGCGGCCACCTGCTGGCGATGGGTTAGTGGTCAGGCGAGGGGTGACATGACCGAGAGACCGGAGCTGCGCAAGCGCACCGCCAACTTCGTGCCCCTGAGCCCGGTGAGCTTCCTCGCCCGCGCCGCGGCCTTCTTCGGCGAGCGCATCGCCGTCATCCACGGGGGCCGCCGCTTCACCTACCGCGAGCTCTATGCCCGATCGCGCCGGCTGGCGCATGCACTCGCCAAGGCGGGCATCAGGCGCGGCGACGGGGTGGCGATCCTGGCCGCCAACACCCCGGCCATGCTGGAGGCCCACTTCGCCGCGCCCATGCTGGGAGCGGTGCTCAATCCGATCAACATCCGCCTCGATGCGCCCCTCATCGCCTTCTGCCTGGAGCACGGCGAGGCCAAGCTTCTCATTGCCGACCGCGAGTTCCACTCCACCATCGCCCCGGCCCTGGAGCGGCTGGGACGCAAGCGGCCGATCGTGGTCGATCTGGCCGACGACGAGACGGCGGGCGCGCCCGCCTTCGGCAGCATCGAATACGAGGACTTCATCGCCGCCGGCGATCCCGAGTTCGCCTATCCGGGGCCGGAGGACGAGTGGGACTCGATCTGCCTGCTCTATACGTCGGGCACCACCGGCAACCCCAAGGGCGCCGTCTACAGCCACCGCGGCGCCTATCTGGGCGCGCTCGCCAACGCGCTCACCTTCAAGGTCGACCACGAGAGCCGCTACCTGTGGACGCTGCCCATGTTCCACTGCTCGGGCTGGACCTACACGTGGGCCGTCACGGCGGCCGGCGGCACGCACGTGTGCCTGCGCAAGGTGGAGCCCAAGCGCATCTTCGATCTGATCGTCGAGCATCGCGTCACGCATATGTGCGGCGCGCCCATCGTGCTCAACATGCTGGTGCACGCTCCGGCCGAGGCCAAGCGCCCGTTGCCGGTGCGCACCAAGGTCGCCACCGGCGGCGCCGCGCCGCCAGCCGTCGTCATCGAGCGCATGGAGGCGATGGGCTTCGAGGTGCTGCATCTCTACGGCACGACCGAGAGCTACGGCCCTTCCACCTATTGCGCGCCGATGTCGGAGTGGCAGAGCCTGCCGAGCGAGGAGCGCTACGCGCGCATGGCGCGGCAGGGCATCCCCAACCCCCTGATCGAGGACTTGATGATCGCCGATGCGCGCACGCTCGCGGCGCTGCCCAGGGACGGCGCAAGCGTCGGCGAGATCATGCTCAAGGGCAACACCCTCATGAAGGGCTACCTCAAGAACGAGGCGGCGACGGAGGAGGCGTTCGCCGGCGGCCTCTATCACTCGGGCGACCTCGCCGTGTGGCACGGGGACGGCAGCATCGAGGTCAAGGACCGGTCCAAGGACATCATCATCTCCGGCGGCGAGAACATTTCCTCGCTCGAGGTGGAGGAGGTGCTCTACCGCCATCCCCAGGTCATGGAGGCGGCCGTCGTCGCCCGCCCCGATGCGAAGTGGGGCGAGCATCCGTGCGCGTTCGTCACGTTGAAGCCGGACAGCGGCCCGGTTTCGGCCGACGACATCATCGCCTTCTGCCGCGCGAACATGGCCCACTACAAGGTGCCGCGCACGGTGGTGTTCGGGGCCCTGCCCAAGACCTCCACGGGAAAAATCCAGAAATTCCTGCTGCGCGACCGGGCCAAGGCGCTGGGCTGAAACCGCCTGCGCCCGGGGCGCGGCAAATCGCGCGCGGCGGGAACCATTTGCGGTTGCTAACCATTATCGCTGCGGCTCGTCTTTTTTCGGGAGGCACACAGGCTAGATTGCGAGCTGGTTAGCGGGGTTAACCGACATCGTCCGGCATACGGCGCGCCGTCCTGGCGCCGCCATGGCTGCTGTTCCACGCAACTTGGAGGTAACCCCATGCCACCGCTTTCGGCCGAGCTTGTCCGCGCGCGCAGATTCCGCCGGTCCCGCCGTTGCCGGCCCCACGTCTTGACCGGTCTTGCGATCGTCGCTGCTTTGGCGGCCACAACCCCTGCGCGAGCAGCGGTCGTCGACGACAACTGGGCGGGCGCCATGATCGGCCGCACCCTGTCGGAACGGGCTCACGAGGAAAGGGAAAGCCGCGACCGGTTCCGTTCTGTCGATCCCGGGGACGACGAGGCGAGGCCGCAGCGCCGCACCTCGTCGCGCCGCAAGAGCCCGAAGCAGCAGCAGCCAGCCAAGAACAAGCGCCTTGCCAGCCTCGGCAGCGAAAAGGCGCCGGCAGCGCTTCCGCCGCTTTCGATCGTCGAATGGGCGCGGCCCAAAACCGCGGTGATCGCGCCGCCGCCGCGCCCGCGTGGGATGGGGGCGATGGTCGCAAGCCTCGGTCGCGATTTCCTGGTGCCCTCGCCCCATACCGAGCCGAGCCTCGGCGGAGAAGCGATCCGTTGGCTGCCTACGGCCTCGCTCGAATGCCTGGCCGCGCCTCTGCGCTCGGTGATCGCCGAACTCGCCGCCACGTTCGGCCCCATGACCGTGCGCTGGACCTGCCGCAGCAAAGCCGTCAACGCCCGCGTCGGCGGCGCCAAGCGCTCCTACCATCTCACCGGCAATGCCGTCGACTTCAACATGGACGGCAACCACGGCGCCATCCTGGCATTCCTCAAGGCGCACAAGCTGGTGGGCGGGCTGAAGCACTACGGCCGCGGCCAGTTCCACATCGACACCGGTCCGCGCCGCACCTGGTGAGGGCAGCGCCAACAGCGGTCGCGCCCCGCGCCACGGTTGCCCCGAAGCCGGCGGAATCCGATGGGACATTTCCGCAACGTGCGCGCAAATGCGCGCGCGGGGTGCTTCCGTCGGCCGGAATAGAAAGTCAGTCTAAGGGGTTGGTGCGGCGCTCGCAGTGGGCAGGCCGTCGCCAGGGGAGCAGGGAACATGGTCGAGTTGAGTCCGCTCCGGCAGCTGCGCCTCGGCATGCTGCCCCAGATGGTTTCATGGTACGACCCGCGCCTGCTGGCCCGCATCGGCGTCCGCACCGTGATCTCCTCGGTGTTCGGCCAGTACGCCGACCAGCGCCTGATCCAGGCCGTCACCGATCCCTGCGACGATGCCCAGCTGTGCAGCCGCTACGATTACAGCGACCCCAGCGTCGACGATCCGCAGCGCCGCATCGCGCCCGATGAAGAGGGCGCCTACTGGATCGATTACGTCGCCGACGTGGGGGACGGCTTCGAGGCCACCTACACGATTGCCTACCTGCTCGCCCAGACTGCCCTCGACGTGCGCCAGGCCGGCCAGCTGCGGCACGGCGAGATCCTCATCATGGGCGGCGACCAGTGCTACCCGCAGGCCACGCGCGAGGAATACAAGAAGCGCCTGCTGCAGCCTTTCAACTGGGCCTACTCGGTGCGCGCGCCGGAGCGCAAGCTGTTCGCCATCCCCGGCAACCACGACTGGTACGATGGGCTCAACGCCTTCGACAGCCTGTTCTGTGCCGCGCGCGACCGCAGCGCCAGGGGCAACGTGATCGGCGGCTGGCAGTGCCAGCAGCACCGCAGCTACTGGGCCATCAAGCTCCCCCACAACTGGTGGATCTGGGGCGCCGACATCCAGTTCTCCAAGTACCTCGACGCCAGCCAGGTGGGCTACTTCGAGATGGTGGCGTCGCAGATGGGGCCGAGCGACAACCTCATCATCTGCCTGGCCGAGCCATCCTGGCTGCTCGCCGACTTCACCGGCGAGGACGAGGAGGAGAACTTCTTCAAGATCACGGCCATCG
>DASRDL010000545.1:0-3325 GCA_035652635.1 Hyphomicrobiaceae bacterium
ACGCCGGCGACAGGAGGGGTCGAGCATGAGGCAACCGCCAGGCCCGCCGGGGAGGATCGTCAGCGACCAGGTGTTGCCGCCGGGCGGCTATTGGCACCGGCGGCTGCCCAAGGGCGCGGTGCTGCGCATCGTCGACCTGGAAGGCCGGCAGGCGGTCGACACCCTCGTCTACGACGCCGCCGACACCGCCATCCGCTACAACGCGGCCAACACCATGAAGCTCGCCGGCAACATCTACCTGTCCAAGGGTGCGGTGATCTACGACGACCTGGCGCGGCCGATGATGACCATCGTCGAGGACACCTGCGGCCGCCACGATACGCTCGCCGGCAACTGCAGCCGCGAGATCAACATGGTCCGCTATGGTGCGACGGCGCCCAACAGCTGCCGCGACAACTTCATCAGGGCGATGGCCGAGCTCGGCATGAGCGCGCGCGACATCCCCGCCAACATCAATTTCTTCATGAACGTGCCGGTCGCCGCCGACGGCAAGGTTGCCATCGCCGAGGGCATCTCCAAGCCCGGCGACCATGTCGACCTCCGGTGCGAGCGCGACGTGATCGTCGTCATCTCCAACTGCCCGCAGGAGCACAACCCCTGCTCCGGCGGCCGGCCGACGCGCATCCGGCTCACGGTCCGGCAGCCGGGCTAGCCGGCATCCGCGGGAAACGCGCCTGAAGCAACGAAACGACGGGAGTGAAACGCGATGCAAGACACGGCCATCGAGCGGGACACCCAATCCGGCACGGCGCCGGCATTGAAGGGCGTCAAGGTGCTCGACCTGACCCAGTTCGAGGCAGGCCCCTCCTGCACCGAGGCACTGGCCTGGCTCGGCGCCGATGTCGTCAAGGTCGAGGAGCCCAACCGCGGCGAGCCGGGCCGCTGGGGCTTCTCCGACCGCCCCGACGCCGACTCCCACTATTTCATCTACTACAACCTCAACAAGCGCAGCATCACCTGCAATCTCAAGACCGACGAGGGCAAGGCGCTGCTCGAGCGCATGATCGCCAAGGCCGACGTGCTGGTCGAAAACATGGCGCCCGGCACCTTCGCCCGGCTGGGTTTCGACTACCCGCGGCTTTCACAGATCAACCCGCGGCTCATCTTTGCGCAGGTCAAGGGCTTCGCGCCCGAGAGCCCGCACGCCAACTATCTGGCCTTCGACATGATCGCCCAGGCGATGGGCGGCACCATGGGCGTCAACGGCCACCCCGACGGCCCGCCCATCCGCCCCGGTCCCACCATCGGCGACACCGGCACCGGCATGCTGTGCGCCATGGGCATCCTCGCCGCTCTCTACCAGCGCATGACCACGGGCCGCGGCCAGCACATCCAGATCGCCATGCGCGATGCCATGCTCAACTACTGCCGCACGCCCATGAGCCGGCAGGCAGCGCGCAGCGACGTGCTGCCACGCGGCGGCAACGGCGTCATCGGCACCGCTCCCGGCGGCCTCTACAAGTGCGCGCCGGGCGGCCTCGACGACTGGTGCTACATCTTCTGCTCCCGGGGCAACGAGGACCACTGGCGCCGGCTCGTGCGCGCCATCGGCCGCGAGGACCTGCTCGCCGACCCGCGCATGGTCGACGGTCCCACCCGCGCCAAGCACCAGGAGGCGGTCGACGCGGCCATCACCGAGTGGACATCCAAGCGCAGCAAGCGCGAGGTGACGGAGATCATCGCCGGGGCGGGCGTGCCGTGCGGCGCCGTGCTCAACACGCACGAGCTCTTGCACGATCCCGACCTGCACGCGCGCGGCATGATGCAGGTGATCGAGCACCCCGTGCGCGGCCCGGTCACGGTGGCGGGCTGGCCGCTGCGCATGTCCGACACCAAGGTTCCGCTCAAGTGCGCGCCGATCCATGGTGCCGACAGCGAGGCGATCTACGCCGAGTGGCTCGGCTGCTCGCCGGCCGAGGTGGCCGACATGCGCCGGCGCAAGGTTATCTGAGCCCTTGCAGGGTAGGTGACGATCGAGAAGTCCGCTACATCTTGAGCAGATCGAACGTGGAGGATCGCCGCATGGACGTCGGCATGATGATGATTTTCGCCAGCTACGGCTGGGACAACTGCCCGGACGACCGGGTTTGGGAGGAGGAGCTGCGGCTGGCGCGGCTCGCGGCCGATTCGGGCTTCGACGTGCTCTGGTCGGCCGAGCATCACTTCAACGACTACTCCTTCGTGCCGGACAACCTGCACCTCATGTCCTACCTGGCGGGTGTGTGTCCGGGCATCGGCCTCGGCACCGCCGCCGTCATCCTGCCCTGGCACGATCCCTTGCGGGTGGCGGAGAACGCGGCCGTCCTCGACCTGCTGTGCAAGGGCAGGCTGCGGCTGGGCCTCGGCCGCGGCCTGGCGCGACGCGAGTTCGCGGCCTTCCGCCTCAGCATGGACGAATCGCGCGGCCGCTTCGACGAGGCGGCACCCATGATCGTCAAGGCGCTCGAGACCGGCTTCATCGAGGGCGACGGCAAGTATTACCGGCAGCCGCGCATCGAGATCAGGCCGCGTCCGAAGCACTCCTTCGACGGGCGCATCTATGCCGTGGCCTCCAGCGACGACTCGGTCGATTCCGCCGCCAAGCTCGGCGCGCACATGGTAATGTTCGCCGACCGGCCCTGGGAGATGCGCGTGCCGGCCATAGAGAAGGGACGCGAGCTGCACCGCAAGTACCACGGCACGGAGCCGCCGCACATCATGCTGACGGAGTTCTGCGTGTGCGGCACCAACCTCGCCGAAACCGAGGAGGAGGCCCGCAAGTACCAGGGCAAATTCGTCGAGAGCAACTTCTACCACTACGAGTTCCTCGGCGAGCACTTCAAGACGGTGAAGGGCTACGACGCCTACCAGCAGAAGGCCGAGATCGCCCGCAAGAGCGGGCTGGAAGGAGCCGTGGCCGGCTTCATGCAGGCGGCCAGCTGGGGCACACCCGACAAGATCCTGCGCGGGCTCGAGAAGCGCCGCGAGGTGGTCGGCGACTTCGAGATGAACGTGGCCTTTCGTTTCGGCGGCACGCCCTATGCCGTGGCCGAGCGCGGGCTCAAGCTGTTCGCCAAGGAGGTTCTGCCCGTGGTCAAGAGCTGGAAGCCGAAGGGTGCGCCCAAGGCGGCCTCGGTGAGGGCCGCAGAGTAGCGGGCGCGGCTCTTGCGAGCTCACCGGCACGGCACTGGGACAGGAGACGACTCATGGACATCCGCAAGACGGTCACGCTGATCGAGGAGATCCACAGCGAGTACGGCGCCCGCGCCAAGGTGCCGCTGCGGCGTGTGGCGATCGCCGCCGTGTTCAAGAACCCGCTGGCCGGCAAGCCGGCGGGTGCCGACCT
>DASRDL010000546.1:0-5541 GCA_035652635.1 Hyphomicrobiaceae bacterium
CGCTTGTTGAACATCACCGTGCCCGCCTTCCACACCTGCAGCACCGGCATGCCGTAGATGGGCGAGGACTTGTCCTCCTCGGCCGCCGGGTTGGTCACGTCGTTGGCGCCGATCACATAGGCCACGTCGGCCTGGGCGAACTCGTTGTTGATGTCTTCGAGCTCGAACACCTCGTCGTAGGGCACGTTGGCCTCGGCCAAGAGCACGTTCATGTGCCCCGGCATGCGCCCCGCCACCGGGTGGATGGCATACTTCACCTCCACGCCCGCCTTCTTGAGGTGGTCGGCCATCTCGCGCAGGGCGTGCTGGGCCTGTGCCACCGCCATGCCGTAGCCCGGCACGATGATGACCTTGCCGGAGTTCTTGAGCAGGAAGGCGGCATCCTCCGCCGAGCCGATCTTGACGGGCTTCTGCTCGGCGCCGCCCGCGGGCCCCGCCGTCTCGCCGCCGAAGCCGCCGAGGATCACCGACACGAACGACCGGTTCATGCCCGCGCACATGATGTAGGAGAGGATGGCGCCCGAGGAGCCGACCAGCGCGCCGGTGATGATGAGGGCGATGTTGCCCAGCGTGAAGCCGATGCCCGCCGCCGCCCAGCCCGAGTAGGAGTTGAGCATGGAGATCACCACCGGCATGTCGGCGCCACCGATCGGCACGATGATGAGCACGCCGAAGGCGAGCGCGATGACGGTGATCGCCCAGAACAGCAGGCCCGACCCGCCCGACAGGCAGAACAGATAGATCAGGTAGGCCATCAGCAGGAAAAGCGCGACATTGATGACGTGCCGCGCCGGCAGGATGATCGGCTTGCCCGACATGCGCCCCGACAGCTTGGCGAAGGCGATCACCGAGCCGGTGAAGGTGATGGCGCCGATGGCGACGCCGAGCGACATTTCGATAAGGCTCGCCGCGGCGATATTGCCGGGATGGCCGATGCCGAACGCTTCCGGGGCGTAGAGTGCGCCGGCCGCCACGAACACGGCGGCGAGGCCGACGAGGGAGTGGAACGCCGCCACCAGCTCGGGCATCGACGTCATCGGGATCGAGCGGGCGATATAGGCGCCGATGCCGCCGCCGACGGTCAGGCCGGCGATGATGAGCACCCAGGTGAGGGTGGAGTCGGGCGAGCCTATCTGGGCGAGCGTGGTGAGCACGGCGATGGTCATGCCGGCCATGCCGAACACGTTGCCGCGGCGCGAGCTCTCCGGGCTCGACAGACCGCGCAGGGCCAGGATGAACAGGACGCCGGAGGCGAGGTAGAGCAGCGCTACGACGTTTGGCGACATGGGCTAACAGGGGTCAGACCCCTGACCTCGACATTGGAGTTGAAATCACACGCGCGCGTCAGGGGTCTGACCCCTTCGACCCCTTCCACACCTCACTTCTTCGGCTCGCGCTTCTTGTACATGCCGAGCATGCGCTGGGTGACGAGGAAGCCGCCGAAGATGTTGACGGAGGCCATCACCAGGGCGAGGAAGCCGAACACCTTGGCGAGCGCGCTGCCGGCCGCGATCAGGGCCACGCCGACCGCCAGCAGCGCTCCGACCACGATCACCGAGGAGATGGCGTTGGTCACCGACATGAGCGGGGTATGCAGCGCCGGCGTCACGCTCCACACCACGTAGTATCCGACGAAGATCGCGATCACGAAGGTGGTGAGCTGATAGACGAACGGGCTCACGTCGCCGCCGCCGGCGGCAAGGGCGGGGACGGGCAGCACCGACGCCGTCAGCGCGGCAGCCATCGCAAGCGCGACAACGGAGTCGCGAACTTTCCCTCCAGGGGGAGGCCAACTGCTCGGCGCAAGCGAATCCATCATCTCACGCTCCGGCTTGCTGCAGGCTCGGGTGCACGATCTTTCCGTCTCGGGCCACCAGCGTGCCCTTGATGAGCTCGTCGTCCCAGTTCACCTTGAGCACCTTCTCCTTCTTGTCGAGCATGGTCTCCAGGAACGCCAGCAGGTTCTTGGCATAGAGGCTCGAGGCGTTGACCGGCACCTCGCCGGCCAGGTTGAGAGGCCCGGCAATCTTGACGCCGGCGTGCTCCACCACCTTGCCCGGCTCGGTCAGCTCGCAATTGCCGCCGCGCTCGGCGGCGAGGTCGACGATCACGGAGCCCGGCTTCATGCTCTCCACCATGGCCGTCGTGACGAGCCGGGGGGCGGGCCGGCCGGGAATCAGCGCCGTGGTGATGACAATGTCCTGGCCCTTGATGTGGGACGCCACCAGCTCGGCCTGCTTCCTCTGGTACTCGGCCGACATCGGCTTGGCATAGCCGGCCGCCGTCTGGGCCTGCTTGAACTCCTCGTCCTCCACGGCGATGAACTTGGCGCCGAGCGAGGCCACCTGCTCCTTGGTGGCGGGGCGCACGTCCGTGGCCGAGACGATGGCGCCGAGCCGCCGCGCCGTGGCGATCGCCTGCAGGCCCGCCACGCCGACGCCCATCACGAATACCTTGGCGGCCGGCACCGTGCCGGCGGCCGTCATCATCAACGGCAGCGCCTGGCCGAACATGGCGGCGGCATCGATCACCGCCTTGTAGCCGGCGAGATTGGCCTGGCTCGACAGCACGTCCATCGACTGGGCACGCGATATGCGCGGCATGAACTCCATGGCCATCAGCGAAGCGCCGGTGCCGGCCAGCGCCTCGAGCCCGGCCCGATCGTCATAGGGGGCGAGCATGGCCGCAACGATGGCCCCGCTCTTGAGGCTCTTGACCTCCTCCAGCGACGGCCGCCTCACCTTGACGAGAATGTCGGCGCCGGCGAGAGCCTCGGCCGCCGTCGGGGCGATCTCCGCCCCCTGCGCCGCGAGCATATCGTCGGCGAAGCGCGACCGCGTGCCGGCGCCCTTCTGCACCCTGACCGCCACCCCCAGGCCCTTGAGCTTGCGTACGGTCTCCGGCGACACCGCCACGCGCGGCTCGTCCTCCCGTTCCGCCGTGACGGCAATGGTGAGCATGGAGTACTTCTCGGAGCTGGCGGCGGAGACGAGGCCGCGGCGGGGAGCGCCGCGGGGCGGCTGTCTCAGGGTACCAGAGTCAGCAGGAAGAGCAGGATCAGCGCGATGAGGGCGATGGTGATCATCGTCCCCTTGACGAAGCCGGCATAGGTGCGCAGGTGCTCCGGATAGTCCATGGCGGGATGGCCGCCTGTCGGGTCGATGGCCATTGCACTCCCTCGCTGTCGGGTCGGCATCGCCGGCCTTGGTAACGCATGCCCCTCGAGGCTTCAAGCACCGCGACGGGCCTGTTCCTGCGGCACTTCTGCCCGGTCCCGCCTCGCGCTCCGGTGCCGGCGGCAACAGCGGCACCGGCGCCTTCTCTCCGGCGTGCCGGCATGCTTCAATCGGCCCAAGGCGTGGAGCAACTCGGAGGAGAGCGCAATGGATCTCGGCATGACGGCGAAGGTGAAACCGCTGGTGGAAAAGGTGCGCGCCATGGTGCGCGAGGAGATCATGCCGCTGGAGGCGGAGTACGAGGCCGAGATCGGCAAGTCGGGCAGCCGCTGGACCTACACCAAGCGCCAGGAGGAGATTCGCGAGGGTCTCAAGGCCAAGGCGCGCGAGCGGGGCCTGTGGAACTTCTGGCTGACCAAGAGCAAGGAGGGCTACGGCCTCACCACGGTAGAATATGCCTACCTCGCCGAGGAGATGGGCTGGTCGCGCCTGGCGCCGGAGACCTTCAACTGCTCGGCACCCGACACCGGCAACATGGAGGTGCTGGAACGCTACGGCACACCCGAGCAGAAGGAGATGTGGCTGAAGCCGCTGCTGGAGGGCAAAATCCGCTCCGCCTTCGTCATGACCGAGCCGGCGGTTGCCTCCTCCGATGCCACCAACATCGCCATGGAGGCCAGGCTCGACGGCAACGAATGGGTCTTGAACGGCGAGAAGTGGTTCGCCTCCGGCGCCGGCGACCCGCGCTGCAAGATCTACATCGTCATGGTCTGCACCGATCCGAAGGCGGAGAAGCACAAGCGCCACTCGCAGATCCTCGTCCCCGCCGGCACCAAGGGCGTCGAGATCCTGCGCGGCATGAAGGTGTACGGCGACGACGACGCCCCGCACGGCCACATGCACATCAAGTTCACCGACGTGCGCGTGCCGAAGGACAACTTGATCCTCGGCGTGGGGCGCGGCTTCGAGGTGTCGCAGGGCCGGCTCGGACCGGGGCGCATCCACCACTGCATGCGCGCCATCGGGCAGGCGGAGCGGGCGCTCGAGGCTTTGTGCCGGCGCGCGCTGTCGCGCGAGGCGTTCGGCAAGCCGCTGGCCCAGCTCGGCGCCAATTACGACATCATCGCCGAGGCCCGCATGAAGATCGAGATGGCGCGCCTGTTGTGCCTCAAGACCGCATACATGATGGACACGGTGGGTCACCGCGAGGCGGCACCCTGGATCTCGCAGATCAAGGTGATCGCGCCGCGCATCGCGCTCGAGATCACCGACGAGGCGGTGCAGATGCACGGCGCCATGGGCATCACCCAGGACACGCCGCTCGCCCACATGTGGACGCACTTGCGGACGCTGCGCCTCGCCGACGGGCCAGACGCGGTGCACCGCCGCCAGGTCGCGCGCGCGGAGCTGAAGCGCTACACCAACCAGAAGATCTAGTGTCATCCCGGAATTGCGCGAAGCGCAATATCCGGGACCCACGAACATGGGTACCGACGTTTCAACTCTCGGCCCTGGGTCCCGGCTCTCGCACTGAAGTGCGAGGCCGGGACGACAACTGGGGAGCACAGCAATGACCTCATTCGCGCACCAGGCCGCCCAGCTCGACACCGTGGCGCTCGCCCGCTACCTCGAAGCGCGGCTGCCGGGCTTCAAGGGCCCCATCACGGCGGAAAAGACGCCGACCGGGCAATCGAACCCCACCTTCCTGTTGTCCTCGCCCAGCGGCCGCTACGTGCTGCGCAAGAAGCCGCCGGGCCAGCTCCTGAAGAGCGCCCACCAGATCGACCGCGAGCACCGCGTCATGAAGGCGCTGGAAGGCACCGACGTGCCGGTGCCGCGCATGCTGATCCTGTGCGAGGACGAGAGCGTGGTGGGCACCGCCTTCTTCCTCATGGAGCACGTCAACGGCAAGGTGTTCTGGGACCCGGCGCTGCCGGAGCTCACCAATCCGCAGCGCACCAAGGTCTACGACGAGCAGAACCGGGCGCTGGCGGCCCTGCACCTGGTCGACCCCGTCAAGGTGGGCCTCGCCGATTTCGGCCGGCCGGGCAGCTACTTCGCCCGCCAGCGCGACCGCTGGACCAAGCAGTACCGCGCCACCGAGACCGAGCACATCGAGGACATGGAGACGCTGATCAAGTGGCTCGAGCAGAACGAGCCGCCCGATGATGGCCGCTCGTCCCTCGTGCACGGGGACTACCGCATCGACAACATGATCTTTGCCCCCGACGGCTCGAAGCTGCTCGCCGTGATCGACTGGGAGCTCTCCACCATCGGCCACCCGTTCTCGGACCTCGCCTACCAGTGCATGCAGTGGCGCTTTCCCAACCACGAGACCATGCGCGGGCTCGCCGGCGTCGACCGC
>DASRDL010000547.1:0-10436 GCA_035652635.1 Hyphomicrobiaceae bacterium
GATCTGCTTCTCCACCAGCGGCGTCCACACGAACCCCGGCGAGATGGCATTGCAGGTGACGCCGTGCTCGGCAAGTTCGAGCGCCACCGTCTTGGTGAAGCCGGCGAGGCCGTGCTTGGCCGAGACGTAGGCCGCCTTGAACGGCGAGGCCCTGAGCGAGTGGGCCGAGCAGATGTTGATGATGCGTCCCCACTTGCGCCGCTTCATGCCCGGCACCGCCGCGCGCGTGGTGTGGAAGGCCGACGTCAGGTTGATGGCGATGATGGCATCCCACTGCTCGATGGGGAACTCCTCCACGGGCGCGACGTGCTGGATGCCGGCGTTGTTGACCAGGATGTCGACCGCGCCGAAGTCCTTCTCGCACCTGGCGATCATGTCGGCGATCTGGTTGTGGCGCAGCATGTTGGCGGGATCGAAGGCGACGCGGGTGCCGAGCTTCTTCACCTCGGCGATGGCCTTCTCGTTGTCCTTCTCGCTGCCTAGCCCGTTGACGACGATGTTGCAGCCGGCCCGGGCGAGCGCCAGCGCAATGCCGTGGCCGATGCCCGAGGTCGATCCGGTCACCACGGCGGTCTTGCCCTGGAGAGACATGGAACTTGCTCCTGTTCGGTCGTTGTGCGTTGCGGTATTCCAGCCATCCTGCAGCAAAGCCGACCGCTTGCCTACGGCCGCAATTGCCGCCGGTCCGCCACGACACATGGCGCGGGATTGGCTAGAACGGGGCTGGAGCCGGTCCGCCGGTGCTCTGCGGACCCGGCTGGGCAACACACGGGAGATGTGCGATGACGCCGGAAGCCAAGCTCGCCGCCATGGGGCTCGCCTTGCCGCAGGTGCCCAAGCCGGTCGGCACTTATGTTCCCTTCAAGCTCGACGGCAGCACGCTTTACCTCTCGGGCCAGGGGCCGCGGCGCGCCGACGGCAGCTTCGTCACCGGCAAGGTCGGGCGCGACGTGACCATCGAGCAGGCGCAGGAGGCGGCCAAGCTGGTAGGCCTCGGCCTGCTGGCGGCGGCCAAGGCGGCGGCCGGCGAGCTCTCCCGCATCGAGGTGCTCAAGGTGCTGGGGATGGTCAACGCCACACCGGAGTTCGGCGACCAGCCCAAGGTGATCAACGGCTGCTCCGACCTGTTCGTCGCCGTGCTGGGCGAGCGCGGCCGCCACGCCCGCTCCGCCGTCGGCATGGGCTCGCTGCCCATGGGCATCTGCGTGGAGATCGAGGCCGTGATGCGCGTCCACACTTGACGCTGCCCCCTCTCCCCATTCTGAAGAAGCATGGCGGGAGGGACCTACGGCAAGTACCCTTTCTCCAGATCGAGGGCCTGGCGGGCGACCTCGCGGCCCGATGCGTCGCGCACGGCGAGCGTCCAGGTGACGTTGGTGCCCTTCTCGTTGGAGGTGGTGGACCGCAGGCGGACGGCCAGCGTCTGCCCGGCCCGTAAAGCCATCGGCTCCAATACCGGCAGATAGAGCTGCTCCCAGTGCGTGCGCGCATCGAGCGGACAGGTGGAGAGGCCGATGCCCGCGGCCAGCTCCGCCCGCCACCACAGCCCCAGGCCATAGATCGTCACCGGGGCGCCGGCCCGCCAGCTGGCCTCGCCCGCCCGTGTCGTCCTGTTGCGGCGGTCGAAGGTGACTTTGTCCCAGGAGCGCGCCGCCCGGCCTCCGTCGAGCAGATCGGAGGGCTCCAGCCAGCGCACGTAGATGTTGTTGAGGGTCATGGCCTTGGCCGGGGCGAAGTCGAGGCCGTAGCCAACCTCGTCCCAGGTCGCAAGCTCGCGGTAGAGCCGCTCGGCCGTCACCGGGCAGACGAACTGCTCCACGCCGCGCGGGATGATGACGCCTCCCGGCTCGAGGAAGCGGGCGTGCGCGTCGTTGAGGGTGGCGATGATGTTCTCCTCGAAGGGGTAGTTGCCGAGCGTCTCGCACACGACCACGTCGACGCGGTCGGGGTTTGCCACCTCGGTCGAATGCAGCTCGGCGATGCGGCAGTTGGCGAGGCGGTTGTGGCGCAGGAGCTTGCGGGCCACCGCCGCGATCTCCGCCGCCTCGTACATGTCGACCCGCCTGGCCCCGAGCTTGGCCGCCAGGAAGCCGAGGAAGCCCGTGCCGGTGCCGATGTCCGCCACCGTCGTCTTACCCTTGACGATCACGCTTTCCAGGGCGGCGTGGAACGCCGCGTTGCGGACCCGATCGGCGAGCAGGGTGCGGTGGTATTCGATGCGCATTCGAGGTGGTGGGATGGCGAGTGATGAGATGGTGAGGTATTGGGTTGTGCCAGAAAGGGGCGGGAGCTGCCACCATACGGCCGTTCCAGGCCGCTACCTACACTCACCACTCACCACTCACCATCACCCCATGTCCCAGCCGTCCCCCGCCGCCTCTGCCTACGTCCGCTCCGGCATCGCTGCCGTCGACCGCTACCTCGAGGAGGGCTACGACAGGGTGGTCGGCATGTCGTCGCGTTTCGCGGCGGCCATCTGCTGCGGCCTGCTGCGCATGCAGGGCGAGATGGGGGTGCGCGGGCCGGTGGTGGAGGTAGGCCCCTTCGAGGGGCGCTTCTTCATCGCGCTCGCCCATGCGCTGACCGGCGACGAGGCGGCGCTCGGCATCGACCTCTTCGACTGGCCGAACCCGCAGGTCATCGACCGCTTCGAGGCCAATTGCTCCCGGCACGGGGTGGCGCCCGAGCGGCGCATCACCTGGAAGGCCGACAGCCGCACGATGGCGCCCGAGGCCCTGCTGGCAAAGCTCGGCGGCCGGCGCCCGCGCTTCATCCACATCGACGGCGAGCACTCGCGCGCGGCCCTCACCCGCGACCTGGAGCTCGCTACCGCCGTGATGGCCCCCGAGGGTGTCATCGCCCTCGACGACATGCTGCACCCGGGCTACCCGACGCTGATGGTCGCCGTGCACGAATATCTGCAGCGCCACCCGGAGATGTGCGTGCTCGCCATCATCGACCGCGAGACGATCGTCGCCGCCACCAAGTTCCTGCTGTGCCGCACCGACTGGTTCAAGCCTTACGAGACCAGGCTGCTCGAGGCCTACAGGGAGAACGTCTGGCCGCTCGGCGCCGACTTCGAGCCGCACTGGTGCCTGGTGCTGTCGCTGGACACGCGGCTGGCGGCGATCGAGTAGCGCCTGCCTCCGCCGCGCCGGCCGATTGCGCCCCAGTGTCGCCCAAATGCCGCCAAGATGCCCAACGGCCAGGCCGGAGGGGCCTGCCTTCGGCCACCGTTTTTGCGCCCCTGGATCGGTCCCGGCCGGGCTGCTGCGACACGCCGACACGCCGCCCTCCGGCGTCCCGCCGCGACCGCCTGCTCAACCTTTATTTAACCGCAATGGCCGCTAATGGTTGGGCAACGCCGGTGAGGTCTCGGCGGGCCCGTTCCTCACCGCGCACCCCGTGCCAAGAGAGAGAAGAAACCCATGCGCTTGCGGCCTCCGCTTCGCGTCAACGTCACACGGCACGAGGAGAAGGAGCAGAAGCTTCACGCGTTCCTGGCAGACCATCTGCAGCGCCGCTCGTACCGCGCCGGCGCGAGCCATCCCGCGCAGCTCCTGATCGTTGCCCGATCGCTCGAGAGCCCGGTCGTCAGGGCCCTCGCCAGCCTCTCCGAAGAGATCGCCGCCGCCGGCCTCTCGGTGCGCATGATCCTCGCCCAGGTCGAGCGCGGGCCGCTGCCGGAGGATTGGGGGCGCTCGATCAATTTCACCTACGAATTGCGTTGGGCCAAGCACCCGCGTCTGATCGAGGCGCACGAGCAGCTGGTGTTCGGCCCCGAGGTGTGCTGGATCGGCGACTGCATGCGGCGTGATCCCGCCAAGTGCGACGCCTACGAAAGCTTCATAGAGGATTGCGGCGAGGCGGCCGGCTGCGCCGCAGTCTCCTTCGAGCGGCTTTGGCACGCCTGCCAACCGCTCCTGAGCGGCATGGCGAGCCCGGGCGGCGGCCTTGGCCCCGGCGCGCTCCCGATCGTCGAGGTCGCCCCGCAGCCCACCGTCGGCACCCGCCATTGATCACGCCTGTCATGCCGGAATTTCGCGGCAGCGAAATATCCGGCACCCAGGGCGGCTAACGCGACGGATCCCGCCTGTGGCTCTGGGTACCGGCTCCCGGGCTGACGTGCGCGGCCGGCATGACGACGGCGGGTCATGATGCCGCGATCAGCGGCAGGTTGGTCAGCAGGTTCTGCGGCTTCATCTTGAGGCGCTTGCCGGGGTCCATGGCGAGCCCCAGGTAGACGGGCCGACCCTTGACCCGGTCGAGCACCAGCCGCGAGTCGGGAATGCGCATGCGGAAGAGGCCCACGATGCGCGCCTGATCCTCGAGCGGCAGCGGCCGGCCCTCGTAGAGGGTGTTGAGGATGCGCGTCGCCTCCCGGTCGAGGCCGATATGCCAGCGCCAGTCGGCATCCTCGATCCTGGGCCGCGGCTCCACCCTGGTCTCGATCCGCAGCAGGTGGCGCAGCCAGGCCTCGATGACGCGCGCGAAGGCATCGGGTGCCGGCTGCTCGAAGCGGAAGTCGATCACCGTGTCGAAACGATCCGAGCGCTGCCAGTAGATCTCGGCGTTGTCGTCGTCGAGCACGTCGAGGGCGACGGATTTCAACGGCGTGCCCGTCTCGGCGAGGAGCTGGGCGAGACCCGTCTCGCTCCCGGCCCGCGCGTGCATCTCCACGATCTCCTCGTCCGCCAGCATCAGGCGGCCGTCCTCCGTCGAGACGCTCTGCTCCCGGAAAAACAGCTCGGCCGCGCGCAGCCGCATCGGGTCGGTGCAACCGTCGAGAACGTTGCGCAGGATGAGATGCACCATCTGGTCGAGGAACACCGGCGGCACGGTGACCCGGGCCTGTCGCACGAGCTTCAGATAGGCGCCCTCGATGGTGCCGGCATCGACGAGCAGCCGGCGGTAGGCCAGCACCAGCCGGTAGTTGTCGGCGGCCTCCCGATCGGCCAGCGCCGCGAGGCGCGCCTCCTCGACCGGGAGAAAGGGGTCGGCCATCAGCTCCTCGTGCAGCGCCACCTCGGCCGCACAGCTCTCCGCGACGGGGTGCATCTCGGGGCGCGTGTAGTAGGCGCGCAGGAAGGCCGGCGTCACCCGCAGCCAGCCCTCCGGCCCGCGCTCGACGAGGTGCAGGCCGGCCGACTTCCAGAAGTCGCGCTTCGCCATCGACGGTCTGTCCCGGTGCGGCTGCGGCACAGTCCCGATCCTACTCGGCCGCCATCGCCGTGCGCCGGCAGAAGCAGGATGCCCTGATGGGAACCTCGGCGCGCGCCACTGCCAGGTCGAGCCGCTGCTTGATGAGGGGCGCCTCTGCCTTCTCGCCGCGGCGTATCAGGCACTCGTGCAGCCCGTGCAGCGACCACAGGTTGTCGGGGTGCTGGCAGGCGCGGCTGAGCCTGCCGTCGAGCCCGAGATCGGAACGGTAGACCGCTTCGGCCTCCCCGATGCGTCCCTGCTCCAAGAGGAGCGCGCCCAGCGCGTGGCGCGCCGGCTGCATCCACCCCCAGGGCTCGTCATAGGGCAGGGCGTCGTCGAGCTCGACCGACCTGCGCAGGTGAGCGAAGGCCGCGTCGAAGTTGCCCTTGCGGTACTCGAGCTCGCCGTTGAGCATCTCCTCGGCGATGCCGAGAAGGTCGACGACGGTGTTGTTGTGCACCCGCCGGCTGTCGGGCACGCGGCCCTTCGCCGCCGTGAACAGAGCCTTCTCGGCCTCGGCCTCGCGGATCTGCCCCAGCGCCGAATGCGCCACGGCCTTGGCGTAGTGCATCATGGCGACGTTCGAGCAGTAGAGCGCCTGATCCTCGGGCAGCCTCTGGGCGATGATCTCGCGCCATTTGCCGAAGCGCACGAGAACGTGCTGCTTCATCGTCAGGTAGCCCTCGAGGAAGTCCGCCATCGGCGGCGATTCCATGCGCAGCACCGCTTCGGGAACGGTGGCGATCAGCTCCTCGGCGGCGGCGATGGCGGGCGTGTACTGGCCGAGGAACATCGCCCCGTAGATGGCGAAATGGAAATTGTGGATGACGTAGACGAGGTAGACGCCGGGGTCCTGGGCGTAGGCGAGAAACCTGCGGTCGGGAACCAGCGCCTTCTGATTGTAGACGAGCACGTCGTGGTAATGCCCGCACAGGACGTCGAGATGCGTCGGCATGTGGATGAGGTGGCCCGAGTCCGGCACGATCTCGCGCAGCCGGTCGCCGGCCCGCAGCGCCCGCTGCGGAAAGGGCGACATCTCCATCAAGTGGACGTAGAGGTGCAGCAGTCCCGGGTGGCCCCATGCTGCCGGGATGTTGGCGAAGGCGGATTCCAGCGCCTGCGTGCACTCCTCGGTGCCGGCCCCCTCGGCGGGCGTGCCGGAGCGCAAATCCCACATCTGCCACGGCGTCTCGTTCATGATGGACTCGGCGAACACCGCGCGCACCTCGAGATCGTCGGGATAGGCGGCGAAGACCTTGCGCATCTCCTTCGTGTAGGCCTTGTCCCACGGCGCCATGTCGTCGACCGCCTGGCGCTGGGGATAGCGTGCGGGCAGTGCACGGATCATCGCCTGCTCGACCGGACTGGCCTTCTCGGCGTGGGCGAGCGCGCCCTGCATGGCGTCGTAAGCCGCCGACAGCGCCATCTGCCGGCCGACGGGGTCATAGAGATGCCAGGGCAGATTGTAGTTCGGCCCGGAGGCGTAGCTCACGCCCCAATGCGCCATGACGCATTCCGGATCGTGCGTCAGCGCCTTCTGGAAGCACTTGATGGCCTCGCCGTGGTTGAAACCGAACAGCCAGTTGAGCCCTCGGTCGAACCAGAGCTGCGCGTCGGGCGACGAGGTGGTGACCTTGCGGCCATAGGTTCCGAGATCGAAATAGGCCATGTCGCTCCCCACAATGAACATCCCTTGGCTGAGCTGCGTCGACCGCATATTGCCCCTGAGAGCGCGGCCGACCAACTAACACCTGTTCACAAGGCAGAGAAGTTTGTGATCTGCCGACCATCCCCCCGGACCGTAAGGGGTCAGCCGAGCCTCTCGACCGCGTCGATAAAGGAGAGGCGCTGCACCCCTGCCGCCGTCTTCAGGACAACGTTGGCGGCCTCGTCGAGGTCGATCACCTGGCCCTCGACGCTGTCGCCGCGGACCGTGAACGTGGTCGGCGCCTCGCGTCCATGGGCGCGGAACAGCCAATGGTCGCGCACGGGGCGAAACCCGTCCTCGGTCCACGTGTTGAGCCACTTGAGGAAGTGGGCCGCCAGCCCCTCCAGCACCTCGGTGCGCGAGACGCCGGGGCCAGCCTCCTCGTCGAGCGAGGTGCGCGACCAGTCCTTGCGTTGGCGCTTCGGGGCGGCAAGGTCGAGCACGGCGCCGACCGCCAGCCAGGCGGGCACGCCATCCGCACGCCCGCTCGGGCAGGCCAAACGCACCTCGCCGGCCATGGCGCCGTTGATCAGGATCGTGTCCGGCCAGCGATAGAGAACGGCAATTTGCGGCGGGCAGAGCGCGGCCAGGCAGTCGCCCAACGCCACCATCATCAAGGGTCCCATCTGCAGCGCCCGCTCGAGCGCCACTTCCGGCTCGAGCACGATGGCGAGCTCGGCGCGCGCGCTGTTGCGGCTCCAGACGACGTCGCCCGCCCCGAGTCGGCCGGACCGGGCGAGCCGACAGGCTTCGGCGAGCGGCCGTGCCCGTGCCCTTACGGCATGGGCCCTCAGCAGGGACGGAAAATGCGGGTCGTCGAGGGGCATGGGCTGATGCCGGGCTGCCTGCGGCGGCAGCGGTCAGCCGAGCTCCAGGTCGCCCTCCACCACGTGGTTGAGATTGGTGCCGGCGGCGCTGAGCACCACCTTCACTTTCAGCGTGCCCTTGTCGAGGCGCTGCTCGCGCACGATGCGCTCGATCTCGCGCTGCGAGGTGACGCCCACCTGCTTCAGGAACTTGCGCAGGGACATGTTGAACTTGTCTTCGTTCATGGGACCTCCGCAGGGGTCAGCGAGGGGTCTGACCCCTTCCACCGCTACAGCCGCACGTTGGGCCTGTCGGAATAGACGTCGCTCGCCGACATCGGCACGTACCTCAAGGCCACGGCGGCGGCGGCCGTGATCACCACCAGGGCTACCAGGCTCAGGATGAAGGCTCTCATGCTCGCTCCTCCAGCCGCGTATGGGGGCGTTCGCTCGGACTCACTCGGCCGGGGCGGGGTGGGCGTCGCCGGCGTCGGTCGCCTGCCCCGTCCTCTCGATCTCGCGTTCGGCCCACAGGCTGTGGTGCTCCCGGGCCCAGTTCACGTCGACCTGGCCAGAACCCATGGCCGAGAAGGCGCCCTCCATGCCGAGCGTACCGATGTAGATGTGGGCGATGATCACCACTGTCAGCCCCAGCGCCACGATGCCGTGCCAGGTCGTCGCGTACTGCATCTCCTGCAAAGGCGTGAGATCGGTGGGCAAGTTGAAGCCGATCACGTTCAACGCCGCGAAGGTCTTGGCAAACAGCGCGGTCTGGAACGGGAACAGCAGGGCGATTCCGGACAGCGACAGCGACAGTCCGCCCAGCATCACGAGCCAGAACAGGATCTTCTGGCCGGCATTGAACTTCCACGACGGGGGGTGCACGCCCTTGACCAGCAGGCCGCCGCCCTTGAGGAGCCAGGTGAGGTCGCGCCCGGTCGGGAAGTTGTGCCCCACCCAGACGATGAAAGTCAGCGCCAATCCGACCATGAAGGCGAACGCCACGTAGTTGTGCAGCCACTTGCCTGCCTGGCTGAGGGCCGCAAAGGCGTCGGCGCCGAGAACCGGCAGGAGCACGTAGCGGCCGTAGAGAATATTGAGCCCTGTCAGCGCCAGCACGATGAAGGAGGTGGCGAGCAGCCAATGGCCGAAGCGCTCCAGGCCCGTGAATCGGGTGATGGTGCTGCCGGCCCAGCCGTGCTCGATCCTGATGCGGCCGCGCAGCAGCAGGAAGGCTGCGAGCAGCACGATCACGCCTCCGAGCGCCCAGGCACCATACTTGGGCAGCGGGCCGTTGCGGAAGTTGCGCCAGGCTTCGCCGTCGGACTGCACCAGCTGACCGGCCTTCTTGTCGGGGATGGAGACCAGTCCCTTCTGCCCCTCGCGCACCCGGCGCCACAGCTCGCCGTCGTAGTTGCCGGGCCGCTCCGGCTGCGCCACACCCGGCCCACCGGGGATCGAGGCGCCCGGCGGAGGCCGCACGCTCGAGCTCGGGGCCTGTCCACCCTGCTGGGCGGCAGCAGTTCCCACCAGCAGCACCAATGCCAGAACCGAGAGAAAGCCGGCGAGGGTCGGCATCCGCCGTCCGCCGGGCCGGGTGCATCGATCGCCCGCTTGCTTCATGACCGTCCTCCCGCTCGCTCGCTCCCGAGGCGCATCCTGCCAACAGGCCGCGGCGGCTGCAAATGCGCTGTCCCTCACTTCTGCAGGTTGCCACGCTCCTGCAGGTCCCGCCGCTGCCGCTCCGTCAGGGGCGCCGGCTTCTCGCCCTGGTAGACGTGAGGCCGGAACTCCAGTGGCCGGTTCTGCTCGCTCTCGCGGCAGCCGGCCGCCAGCATCGCTGCCCCGGCGGCGAGAACGAGCCCCAAATGCGTGAGCCGCATATCTGCCTCCCCGGCCTTCCCGCCGCTCGGGCAAGGTCGGCCCGATGCAAAGGGGCGACCGACAGCCGGCCGCCCCCCGCAGTCCTCGCCTGCCGCCGCGGCGGCGGCCGCCGTCAGCCGGACTGGCCCGGGTAGGCCTTACCCCAGCCCCAGGCGCCGGAGCCGAAGCCGCGCGTGACGACCCGCTCGCGGTAGATGGCCGAGACCACGTCGCCGTCGCCCGCCAGCAGTGCCTTGGTGGAGCACATCTCCGCGCACAGCGGCAGCTTGCCTTCCGCCAGGCGGTTGCGGCCGTACTTCTTGAACATCGCCTCCTCGTTCTTCTCCGGGCCGCCGGCGCAGAAAGTGCACTTGTCCATCTTGCCGCGGGTGCCGAAGTTGGAGGCCTGCGGATACTGCGGCGCGCCGAACGGGCAGGCGTAGAAGCAGTAGCCGCAGCCGATGCACAGGTCCTTGTTGTGCAGCACCACGCCTTCCTCGGTCTGATAGAAGCAGTCGACCGGGCAGACGGCGGCGCACGGCGCATCCGAGCAGTGCATGCAGGCGACCGAGATCGAGCGCTCGCCCGGCTTGCCGTCGTTGATGGTGACGACCCGCCGGCGGTTCACGCCCCAGGGCACCTCGTGCTCGTTCTTGCAGGCGGTGACGCAGGCGTTGCACTCGATGCAGCGCTCCGCGTCGCAGAGGAACTTCATGCGTGCCATGGCTCAGGCCCTCCAAATCTTGCAGAGCGTGGTCTTGGTTTCCTGCATCTGGGTGACGATGTCGTAGCCGTAGGTGGTGGCGGTGTTGGCCGACTCACCCAGCACGATCGGATCGGTCCCGGCCGGATACTTC
>DASRDL010000548.1:0-3329 GCA_035652635.1 Hyphomicrobiaceae bacterium
TCGAAGACGTGGCCCAGGTGGCTGCCGCAGCGGCTGCAGTGCACCTCCGTGCGGACCATGCCGTAGCTCTCGTCGACCGACGTCTCCACCGAGCCGGCGACGGGATCGTTGAAGCTCGGCCACCCCGTGCCGCTCTCGAACTTGCGCTTCGAGACGAACAGCGGCTGGTCGCAGCCGGCGCACGAGAAGGTGCCGGCCCGCTTCTCGTAGTTGAGCGCGCAGCTTCCGGGCGCCTCCGTGCCGTGTTGGCGCATGACGGCGTACTGCTCGGGCGTGAGCAGCCGGCGCCACTCGGCGTCCGTGCGCGTGACGGGGTATCGTTTGCTGTCCATGCGCTCATCTCTCCTTCGCATCGGCCGGTTCGCGCCCGCGCGGGCGACTGCTACTATGGCGCAAAACGAGCCCGTCGTGGAGGACGCCCTTGCAGCCGACGATTCGATCGATCATCCATCTCGCCGCCGCCCTCTTCGAGTGCGCCGCGCTCCTGGGCACCACCGCGAACGCTCAGTCCTCCTACCCCGACAAGCCCGTACGGATCATCGTCGGCTTCGCCGCCGGGGGCCCAACCGACGTCATCGCCCGGGTCGTCGCCGACAAGCTCTCGGCCGGCCTGGGCAGGCAGTTCGTGGTGGTGAACCAGCCGGGCGCCGGCAGCAATACCGCCTCCGGCATGGTGGCCCAGGCCCCCGCCGACGGCTACACCCTGCTCGCCGTCTCCACCGGCTTCATCATCAATCCGACCCTGTTCGCCAAGGTGCCCTACGACCCGGTGCGGGACTTCGCGCCCATCACCATCGTCGCCGTGTCGCCCAACGTCATCTCGGTCCACCCTTCGGTGCCGGCCAGGACGGTGAAGGAGCTGATCGAGGTCGTCAAAGCCAATGCCGGCAAGTACAGCTACGCTTCGCCCGGCGTCGGCAGCACGCCGCACCTCTCCGGCGAGATCTTCCGCATGACCCATGGGCTCGACCTGCCGACCGTGCAATTCACCGGGGCCGGGCCGGCGATCCAGTCGACGGTCGGAGGGCATACGCCGGTCGCATTCTCCGCGCTGCCGTCCGCGGCAGCTCAGATCAAGGACGGCCTGCTGCGAGCCCTGGCCGTGACGGCGGAGAAGCGCAGCCGGACGCTGCCCGACGTGCCGACCATCGCCGAGGCGGGCTTTCCCGGCCAGGAGGCCTACACGCTGACGGGACTCCTGGCCCCCGCGGCCACCCCGAAGGAGATCGTCGCCCTTCTGCACCGGGAGATCGTCAAGGTGCTGGCCATGCCCGACGTGCAGAAGCGGCTCGACGACCTCGGCTTCGAGATTCTCGGCAGCACGCCGGGGGAGTTCTCGGCGCGGATCAAGCTCGAGACCGAGAAGTGGGGCAAGGTGATCCGTGACGCTAAGATCAAGGTCGATTGAGCGGCCGACGAGCAGCGCGCAGGAGGAAGCATTGCGCCGCCCCACGCATTTGTGCCGGTCGTGGCTGTTCGTCGAAGGCGCCGACGAGGAGGCGCTGCTGAGCCGCGCCCCCGCCTGCGGTGCCGACGTCCTGATCCAGGAGCTGGAAGACTTCACGCCGCCCGCGCTGCGCGGGAAGGCCAGGCAGCTCGCCGTCGAAGTGCTGGGGCGGTGGCGCGAGGCCGGCATCGTCGCAGCCGTGCGGATCAATCCGCTCGCAGCCGACGGCATGGACGATCTGGCCGCCGTCATGCGCGGCGCGCCCGACATCGTCGCCCTGCCTAAGGTAGCCGACCCCGCGCACGTGGTGGAGCTCGCCGACGCGGTGGCACGCTTCGAGCGGGACTACCACCTGGCCGAGGGCTCGACGGCACTGCTGCCCAACATCGAGTTCGCGAAGGGGCTCGTGCAGCTCGGAGCGATTGCCGGGGCGAGCCCCAGGGTCGGTGCCTGTCTCATGGCCTCGGAGGACCTCGCGGCCGACCTGGGTGCGGAGCGGGGGCAGGACGGGCTCGAGCTCGCCTACGCCCGGCAGCGCTTCCTGGTCGAATGCGTGTCCGCGGGCGTGGTTGCCGTCGACTGCCCATACACGTGGCGCGACGCCGAGGGCGTGGAGCGTGACACGCGCTGGGCCCGGCGGCTAGGCTACAAGGCCAAGAGCGCGGTCGTGCCCGAGCATGCCGCCGTCATCAATCACGTGCTGACGCCGAGCGCCGCAGAGATGGCCCATGCCCGCCGCGTCGTGGAGCAGTTCGAAGCGGCGCGGGCGCAAGGGCAGGCACGCGTCGAGGTGGAGGGGTCGCTCATCGAGGTCCCGGTCTATCTCACCTGCAAGCGACTTCTTGCCCGCGCCAAAGAGCTTGGTGACTGCCGCCGGTATGGCTAAGCTTCATGCCGATGCCCGAGGTTACGGCGCAGCGGCCGATCGCCGGGGCGATCGCAGCAGGGAGCGTAATATGCCTGGAATGGTCTGTCGGCGGTGGATTTGCCTTACCGCCTTGGCATTTGCAGTTCTTGCGATGGCGGCATCGAGCCCGGCGGCGGCCCAAGGCCAGCCCGTCAGGATCGGCGAGCTCAACTCCTACGGCCGCTTTGCGGCGTTCGCCGTGCCTTACCGCAACGGCATGCAGCTGGCGCAGGAGGAGATCAACGCCAAGGGCGGCGTGCTGGGCGGGCGCAAGCTCGACATCGTCTTCCGCGACGACGGCTCCACTCCCGGCGACGCCGTGCGCGTGGCCGAGGAGCTCTTGACGCGCGAGAACGTATCGTTCCTGGTCGGCACCTTCCTTTCCAACATCGGCCTGGCCGTGGCCGACTTCGCCAACCAGAAGAAGGTGCTGTTCGTCGCCACCGAGCCGCTCACCGATGCCATCACCATGGGCTCCGGCAACCGCTTCACCTTCCGCGTGCGGCCCTCCACCTACATGCAGACCAAGATGCTGGTCGAGGCGGTGAAGGCCAAGGGCATCAAGAAGTGGGCGATCGTGGCCCCCAACTACGAGTACGGCCAGTCGGCCGCCGCCAACTTCAAGAAGCTGATCAAGGCCGCCACGCCCGATGCCGAGATCGTCGGCGAGCAGTTTCCAGCGCTCGGCAAGATCGACGCCGGCGCCACGGTTGCCGCGCTCGAGAACGTCAAGCCCGACGGCATCTTCAACGTGCTGTTCGGCGCCGACCTCACCACCTTCGTGCGCGAGGGCAACACGCGCGGCCTGTTCGAGAAGCGCACCGTGGCGAGCCTGCTCACCGGCGAGCCCGAGTACCTGATCCCGCTGGGCGAGGAGACGCCGGAGGGCTGGATCGTCACCGGCTATCCGTGGGAAGAGATCACCGACGGTCCGCACAAGGCCTTCATCGAGGCCTACCGCAAGAAGTACAGCGA
>DASRDL010000549.1:0-3112 GCA_035652635.1 Hyphomicrobiaceae bacterium
GCCGGTCTGCCCCGTCGCGCCGGCGAAGCCGACCGCGATGCGCGCCTCGCCGGCCGCGATCCGCGGCAGCCACTCCTGGCGCTGAGCCTCCGTGCCGCTCGCCTGCAGCGCCAGCGGCGCCATCACCAGGCTTGCCGCGAACGCGCCGGGTGCCGCGTGGTAGCCCAGGCTCTCGGCCGCCACCGCCGCATCGAGAATGCCGAGGCCGGCGCCGCCGTGCCCCTCGGGCACGGCGAGGCCCGCGATCCCCTGCGCGACGAGGCCCGACCACAGCTCGGCATCGTGGCCGCGGCCCGCGGCGGCGATGGCGCGTCGGCGCTCCATCGGCAGGCGGTCGGTGAGGAAGCCTCTGAGCGAGGACTCCAGCATCTTCTGCTCTTGCGAGAGGGCGAATTCCATGGGCTCAGCTCCTCGCCGGCACAGCCGCTTTCGGCTCGCGGGGCAGGCCCAGGCCGCGCTCGCCGATGATGTTCTTCTGGATGTTGCTCGAGCCGCCGCCGATCATCAGGCCGATGTCGTACATGTTGTCGACGTGCCAGGCGGTGGCCTCGTCCGTCTCCGAGGCCTCGTCGCCCGGATCGTAGGCGAGCCCCGCCGCCCCCAAAACGTCAACGGCCAGCGAGGACAGGCGATAGCCGATCATGGTGCCGTTGTACTTGACGATCAGCCGCCTGAGGCCCGAGTCCTCGCCGCGCGCCTGTTCGGTCAAGAGCCGCAGGCCGTGATACTTGGAGGCCATCACCTCGCCCTGCAGGCGCAAGAGGCGGTCGCGATACTCGGGGATGTCCATCACCCGCTGGCCGTCGAGCGTGGTGCGCTCCATGAGCTCGCGCACGCGCGCGAGCCGGCTGGTGAGCTTGTTGGCGTCGCCCAGCAGCAGCCGCTCGTATTTGAGCGTGATGTTGGCCACCGTCCAGCCGTCGCCGCGGCCCATGACGATCTGGTCGACGGGCACGCGCACGTCGGTGAAGAAGGTCTCGTTGAAGGTGGCGCGTCCGGTCATGGTGACGAGCGGGCGCACCTCGATGCCGGGCGACTTCATCGGCACCAGCAGGTAGCTCAGCCCCTGGTGCTTGGGCTTGTCGGGCTCGGTGCGGCAGAGCAGGAACATCATGTCGGAGTAGTGCGCCGAGCTCGTCCAGATCTTCTGGCCGTTGATGACGAAGTGGCCGTCCACCACCTCGGCCCTGGTCCTGGCGGCGGCGAGGTCGCTGCCCGAGCCCGGCTCCGAGTAGCCCTGGCACCAGATGATCTCGCCGCGGATGGTGGGGGCCACCCAGCGCGCGCACTGCTCCTTGGTGCCCACCTCGAGCAGCGTCGGCACCAGCATGCTGATGCCCTGGTTCATGATGCCGGGATAGACGTTGGCCTTGGCGAGCTCGTCGGCGATGACGGCGAGCTCGAGCACGTCGACGGGCAGGCCGAAGCCGCCGTACTCCTTGGGGATGTTGCGCGCGAAGTAGCCGTGCTCGAGCAGCAGCTTCTGCCAGTCCAGCGCCTTCTGGCTCGGCTTCTGGCGGCCGCCGCCGGGCTTGGGCGACAGATGGCCGTACTTGGCGACGAAGGCCCGCACCTCGCGCTGCAGCGCGAGGTATTTCTCCGAATAGGTCAGCTCCATGCGCTCCTCGCCCGGTGTCGTTTCCTCCATTGGTTGCTGGAACGTTGCCACGCCCACCGCGCGGCCACAAGGCGGCGCGCGTGCCGGCTCGGGTGCGGGCGGCTATGGGCAGCCGTGCACAAGTGAAGGCGCAGGCGCCGCGCCGTCAGCCCGAGCCGACGTGCCGGGTGGACATCACACGGCGATCTTGCCGCCGCCCTTCCTGGTGATGGCGACCACGGCGGGGCGCGGCGGCATCCCCTCCTTGAAGTCCGGCCAGCGCGTGGAGGGGTTGTCGTAGGTGGCGAGCACCTTGGGGTCCTCCGACTCGCCCGGATGCTGGACGGCGACGAACAGCGTCTCCGTATCGGGCGTGAAGCAGGGCCCGCACATCTCCGCTCCGTTGGGAACGCGGAAGAACAGCTTGGAGGTGCCGCGCGCCGGCCCTTCCGTCTCCATGGCCCACACGCCGTCGGCGCGGCCCGTCGCCTTGGGCGAGTTGCCGTCGGTGGCGATCCACAGCCGCCCCTCGGCATCGACCGCGGTATTGTCGGGCATGCCGAACCAGCCGTCCTTGGAGGTCGCCGGGTTGAAGGTGGCACCGACGGCGGCAATCGAGGGGTCGCCGCAGCGCACCAGGATCTCCCAGCGGAACCTGGTGGCGGCATGATCCCCGCCGTCGGGGATGATTTCGATGATGTGGCCGAATGCGTTCTTGGGCCGCGGGTTGGCGGCGTTGACGCGCTTGTCCACGTTCGGGCTGTCGGCCGGCTCGCGCTGCGAGTTGTTGGTCAGGACCACGTAGACCTTGCCGGTTTTGGGATTGACGTCGATGTCCTCCGGCCGGTCCATGCGGGTGGCGCCGAGCGCATCGGCGGCGAGCCGCGCGTGGATGAGCACCTCGCCCTGGTCCTTGAAGCCGTTCTCGGCCGTGAGCTTGCCCTGCCCGTGCACGAGCGGCAGCCACTCCCCGGTGCCGTCGGCATCGTAGCGCGCCACGTAGAGCGTGCCGCGATCGAGGATGTCCTTGTTGGCGGCGCGGTTGGCCGTGTCCACCCTGGCCTCGGTGACGAACTTGTAGACGTAGTCGAAGCGCTCGTCGTCGCCCGAGTAGACGACGAAGCGCCCGTCGCGGTTGACGACGTTGCCCGCGCCCTCGTGCTTGAAGCGGCCGAGCGCGGTGCGCTTGACCGGCACCGAGGCCGGGTCGAGCGGATCGATCTCCACCACCCAGCCGAAGCGGTTGGGCTCGTTGGGCTCCTTCTCCACGTCGAAGCGCTCGTCGTGCTGGCCCCAGTTGTACCACTCGCCGGGGGCGCCGTAGCGCTTGAGCGCCTTGGCATCCGGGCTGTCGGCGGCCGCCTTCTTGTTCCAGAAGTAGCCGTGGAAGTTCTCCTCGCAGGTGAGCCACGTTCCCCATGGCGTCACGCCGCCGGCGCAGTTGTTGAGCATGCCGAGCACCTTGGTGCCGGTGGGATCGGCCTTCGTCTTCATGCGGGCATGGCCGGCGGCGGG
>DASRDL010000550.1:0-4217 GCA_035652635.1 Hyphomicrobiaceae bacterium
GCCGGCCAGCGCCAGCTGCTCGCCGATCCATGCCGAGTTGCTGTCGACGATGATGCCGAGCAGCAGCTCGGTGCCGACGGCGACGACCTCACAGCGCATGGCCCCTCCCCGTTGGACGCGCTTGGCAACGAACGCGGGCCATACTGCCGGCAGAAAGCGCGGTTGTCGAACCGGGCCGTGGCCCGCTTCAGGACTTGGGCAGGTCCTGAGCCGCCATCCACTGCGCGAACTCTTTGAGCTTGTCGCGCGGGAAGGCAAAGCCCAGCTCGCTGGCGCCCACCCGGACGACGAGGCAGGCATGGCCCTCGATCGGACAAGGGCCGAGTCCCAGGCCGGTGATGCGCACGAAGGGGTACTGCGGCTTGCGCTCCGCCGCTGGCACCTGCCCGGCGGCAGCCCTCTCCCATGCCTCGTAGGCGCCGCCCAGCACGTTGGCCGCCAGCGTCCCGGCCTCGTTGGCCGGCAACGTGATGTTGGCGATCGGTTTGCGCCGGCGCGCCATGATGTACTTGAGGCGACCGTCGGGTTCGACGGCGGTGTAGACGCCATCGGACATGTCGTCGGGAGGCTCGGGTGTCTTCACGTCTATGCAACCTTTCCGCTGTCGGGTGCAGGCGGCCGTTCCCGGCCGGCTTGGCGCATGAGAGCAGGGATAGGGAGCGCTGTCACGCCGGCGCGAGCGCGCCGCGGTCCGTCATATCCGCCCGGTGCGAAACGCGACGCCTCACGCCGGCATGGCGGAGGCGACGACCACCAGTCCGACAACGATTATGGCTGCAAGAAGAAGTATCTGACCGAATGACAAACGCATGCGACTGACCCCCGCACTGGCAGCGCTCATGGCGCCAATTAGAGGCCGAATCGGGGCTGCACGCGCCCTGGTGCTCTAAGCCTGTGGAAAAGGCATCGCCGAGCGCGCGACGGCCGCAATCGCCTCGGCGAACACGAAGCGCCGACTCCACCGCAACCTTCGCGTCCTCAGGTCCGCCCGGTGCCTGGTGGATACCGCTCGCCCGGGCGCGGAAAATGCGCCCTGCCCGGCCATGACCTTATCCCCGCCCGCCGGCACGGTGGTACGATCGCCGGTTTTCCGATTGTTACTTGGCAAATACACCATCTATACAGATCCACTGGTGCGAATATCCCAATAACTCCTGATTGATGCTTGACTGCGTTGCGCTGGCGATGTATAAGTCATGTATAACGCGACAGTTGGGTTCGCGCCTCTTCTCCCGGGCCTTGCCCATCCCCCGAGCGAGTTCAAGTCCCGACAATTCCAGGTGCTGCCGTGCGGCTCGTTGAGGAGCAATGGGCCGAGGCTCGTCGGTTGCACGAAACCGGCGGCCTGAGCATCGCCGAGATCGCGGCGCGCTTCGGCGTCCAACCGCAAACGGTGCACAAGCGGGCACGCGCCGAGGGCTGGGCCCCCAAGGCCGCCGGGCCGCGCGCCACCGCCGCGCGCAAGAAAGTCACGCGCCCGCGCCGGCCGCGCACGCTCGTGGGCCGTCGCGAGCTCATCCAGCGCCTCTACGCGGCCATGGACACCAAGCTCAAGCTGATGGAGCACCGGATGAAGGCGCAAATGAAGAACGTCGGCAAGGGCGAGGACAAGACGTCTGCCGCCGACCATGAGCGCGAGACACGCGCCCTCGGGGCCATCATCAAGCACATCGCGCAAGTGAAGGAGATGCAAGCTGACCTCGACCGAGTCGCCGGGGGCCAGCCCGCAACCGCCGCCGACGCCGAGCTCTTCGCCGAGGCGGAGCGCTTCCGCCGCGAGATTGCAGAGCGTCTTGCTCGCTTTGTCGAGGCTGCCCGCTGAGGCCCGCTGGGCGGCTCTGGCCTCGCTCGCTCCCCATGAGGTCGCCCGTCTCGCCTACACCTGGGAGGGCTGGGCGCGCGACGACCAGCTGCCGCCGCAGGCCACGGCTGCCGGTGCCCCCTGGCGCACCTGGCTGGTGCTGGGCGGCCGCGGCGCCGGCAAGACCCGCACCGGCGCCGAGTGGGTACGGGCGCGCGCCCTCGGTCCGCCCCACTGCATTGCCCGCGCCACCCGCATCGCTCTCGTCGGCGAGACCATCGGCCAGGTGCGCAGCGTCATGATCGAGGGCCTGTCGGGCCTGCTGGGCGTCCATCCGTCGGCGGAGCGGCCGCGGCTGGAAGTCTCGCGCAACCAGCTGGTCTGGCCCAACGGATCGGTGGCGCAGATGTTCGCCGCCGACGATCCCGACAGCCTGCGCGGGCCGCAGTTCGACGCCGCCTGGTGCGACGAGCTGTGCAAATGGCGCCGGCCGGAGCGGGCCTGGGACATGCTGCAGTTCGCATTGCGGCTGGGGTCGCTGCCGCAGTGCGTGGTCACCACCACGCCGCGGCCGATCGCGCTGCTGGCTGACATCATGAACGACCCCGCCACCGTCACCAGCCGCTCGCGCACCGCCGACAACGCGGCCAATCTGGCGCCCTCCTTCCTCGCCGAGATGCAGCGCCGCTACGCCGACACGCCGATCGGCCGCCAGGAGCTCGACGGCGAGATCGTCACCGACCGCGCCACCGGCCTGTGGAAGCGCGCCTGGCTCGACGAGGCCCGCCTCTCCGCCAGGCCGGACCTCGAGCGCATCGTCGTCGCCGTCGATCCGCCGGTCTCCTCCAACCCCGGCTCCGACAGCTGCGGCATCATCGTCGCCGGCCTCGGCGTCGACGGCCGCGGCTATGTCCTCGCCGACCGCACCATCCAGGGACGCGAGCCGCTCGTGTGGGCGCATGCCGCGGTCGCCGCCTATCGCGACTTCGACGCCGACCGCATCGTGGTGGAGACCAACCAGGGCGGCGACCTCGTCGTGCAGGTGTTCCGCACCATCGAGCCCAACCTGCCGGTCAAGAAGGTGCACGCGTCGCGGGCGAAGTACCTGCGCGCCGAGCCCGTGTCGGTGCTCTACGCGCAAGGCCGCGTCGCCCACGTCGGCGAGTTCCCCGAGCTCGAGCGCCAGATGTGCGACTTCGCCGCCGACGGCCTCTCCAACGGCAAAAGCCCCGACCGCCTCGACGCCCTGGTCTGGGCCCTCACCGAGCTGATGCTGACGAAACGGCGCACGCCCCACATCCACGGGCTGTGACCGTCATTCCGGAATTCCGCGAAGCGAAATAGCCGGAACCCAGACACCCCTCCAGCCCAGCCACGCGCGTTTGGATCCGGCTCTCGGGCGCGCGCCCTCGACCGGCACGACAGCGGGAACGGGAGTAAGCCCACCCATGCTTGAGCGAACGCAGAGCCTGTTCGGCCGCGCGCTGCGGCGGCTGGCGCCGGGCCGTGCCGCCCCGCACGCGAAGGCGAGCCGCGTGGGCCCGCTCCTCGCCTTCGAGGCCCTGGGCCGGCCCGTGTGGTCGCCGCGCGACTATGCCGCCTTCGCCCGCGAAGGCTTCGCCCAGAACGCCGTCGTCTACCGCTCGGTGCGCATGGTGGCGGAGGCGGCCGCCAGCGTGCCTCTCCTGCTCTACGCGGGCGAGGAGGAGATCACCGAGCACCCGCTGCTCTCGCTCATCGCCCGCCCCAACCCGGCAGCGACCTCGGCCGATCTGCTCGAGTCCTGGTACGGCTTCCTGCTCGTCTCCGGCAACGCCTACCTCGAGGCCGTCGCCGTCGACGGGCAGGTGCGCGAGCTGCACGCGCTCCGTCCCGACCGCATGAAGGTCGTCCCCGGCCCCGACGGCTGGCCCGAGGCCTTCGAGTACACCGCCGCCGGCCGCTCCGTGCGCTTTTCCGGCGAGGTGGTGCCCGGCGTGCCGCCCATCCTGCACGTCAAGCTCTTCAATCCGCTCAACGACCACTACGGCATGAGCCCGACCGAGGCCGCCGCGCAAGCGATCGACACGCACAACACCGCCTCGCGCTGGAACAAGGCGCTGCTCGACAACTCGGCGCGGCCCTCGGGCGCGCTGGTCTACACCGCCCGCGACGGCAACCTCAGCCCCGACCAGGTCGCGCGCCTCAAGGCCGAGCTCGAGCAGGGCTTCCAGGGCGCGGCCAAAGCCGGCCGACCGCTGCTGCTCGAAGGCGGCCTCGACTGGAAGTCGATGGCGCTCAGCCCGAAGGACATGGACTTCATCGAGGCCAAGCACGTGGCCGCGCGCGAGATTGCTCTCGCGCTCGGCGTGCCGCCGATGCTGCTCGCCATCCCCGGCGACAACACCTACTCCAACTACCAGGAGGCCACCCGCAC
>DASRDL010000551.1:0-3864 GCA_035652635.1 Hyphomicrobiaceae bacterium
GCCCTGCTCCGCCCTCAGACCTTCTTGATCTCCTCCCTGGCGGTCTGCACGGCCATGCGCACCTCGTCGGCCGTGAACTCCGAGGTCAGGAAGAACCGCAGCCGGCCGGCGTTGAGCGGCACGCCGGGATAGATGATCAGCGACGTATTGATGCCGCGGTCGTACATGCGGTGGACCAGCTTGGCGGCCCGCGTGGAAGCGCCCACCATGATGGGCAGCATGCCGTAGCCCTGCGAGCGGCCGGTATCGAGGCCGCAGGCGCGCGCCTCCTCCAGGAACAGCCTGCCGTTCGCGTGCAGGCGCGCCACGCGCTCGGGCTCCCGCCTGATGACGCGCAGCGCGGTGAGGGCGGCCGCGCCCATGGACGGCGGCAGGCCGACCGAAAACACGAAGCCGGGCGCCGAATGCTTCAGAACCTCGATCAGCTCGGCATTGCCGGCGATGTAGCCGCCCACCGACGCGAACGTCTTGCTCAGCGTGCCCATCCAGATGTCGACCTTGCGCGCATCGACGCCGCAATGCTCGGCGAGGCCCCTGCCGCCTTTGCCCAGCACGCCGGCGCCGTGCGCGTCGTCCACCATCAGCCAGGCGCCGTACTTGTCCTTGATCTCGACCACGCGGGCGAGATCGGGCACGTCGCCTTCGGTCGAGTAGAGGCCCTCGATGACGACGAGGCAGTTGCGGTACTTGGCGCGCTCCTCGCGCAGGATGGCCTCGAGCTTGTCGAGCCGGTTGTGGTGGAAGGAGCGGGCGGTGGCGCCCGACAGGCGCATGCCGACCACGGCGCTGTTGTGCACGAACTCGTCGTGCACGATGAGGTCGCTGTCGGTCATGATGGTGCCGATGGTGGAGACGTTGGCGGCATGGCCGCTGACGAACACCACCGACTCGTCGACACCGACGAAGTCGGCGATCTCCTTCTCGAGCTCGCGGTGCACGGGCGTATCGCCGGAAACCATGCGGCTCGCCGAGACCGTGGTGCCGTACCGGTCGATGGCGGTCTTGGCAGCGGCGATCAGCTCGGGGTGCTGGCTGAGGCCCAGGTAGTCGCACCAGGCGAAGTTGAGGACGGGGCGGCCGTCGATCAGCGTCTTGCGCCCCTGCATCCCTTCCGTGGAGCGGAAGAACGGGCTCTCGATGCCGAGCATCGCCGCGATCTTCTTGCCCTGGCTCAGAACCTTGTGGGCCGACAGGTCGGAGAACGGTCTCGCCTCGGACGTCCCGTCTCCCCTGTTCCTGATCCGATCGAGCGCTTGCGTAATCAGGCTCATGGCACTCCTCTCCACAACCGTTTGCAGACCAGACACCGCCCGGGACGGTGGCCGGTCCTTGTCGGACACGTGCGTCGGCGACCAAGGGCGGCCCGTCCGGTGATTTCCGTGGACCCCAACGCTACGCATCGAGGGCGGTGCTGGCTGTTCCTCCCGGAACATCGCGCTCCGCACGCCGCTCCTACGATGTTGCCCGATCGACGATACAATAGCCGAAATGGCCGAGGCGTCGAGGCCGGGAAGGGGGCGCGAGCCCGTCCAGGCGGCGATGCCCGCGACGATCCGGTGACGACAGTCTATCGGCCGTCTGAGGAGCGGCTGCCGTGATACTCGGTAAACGGGACGCCGCGTCCGGCACGGACGGTCCGGCAGCCACAGGGGGGTCGGTCGGGGCGGCCGGGCGAAGTTGCCTTGGCCGGGTCGGCGTGGTGAAATCGCGATGCGTCAGGCGTGCCAGAGCAATGGGAGTTGGTCATGGCGACAACAATGGCGGCTGCCCGATTTCTTCCCTTCCTGGAGCCGCAGGAAGAGAACGCGCTGCTGGCGGCGGCCACACCGAAGTCCTACGAGCGCAACCAGCTCGTCTTCGATCAGAATATCCCGCTGCGGGCCATCTATCTGATAGAGGAGGGCTCGGTGCGCATCGAGCGCCAGGACCGCGACAAGATCGTGCCGCTCGCCATCCTGGCCGCCGGCGATTTCTTCGGCGAGATGTCGTTCGTGGACGGCGCGCCGACCAGCGCCAGGGTGGTGGCGGACGAGCCCACACGGCTGCGCGTGATCGAGGAGGCGACGGTCGACGGCATGGCGCTGAAGGACCCGAGCTTCTCGGGCCGCCTCTACCGGTCGATCGCCGCCATCCTGGTCGAGCGGCTGCGCCTCACCTCCATGCACCTCTCCATCGACAGGTCCTGGAGCTGACGTCTACGCTCGACGCGCCGGCCGTCGCGAACGTCGGCCATGACCTCCGGTGCGGGACACGTATGATCGGCGCAACGCTCGGCCAACGGTGAGGCCTTCCCATGCCGCTCGTATCCGCCAGGAAGGCGAGCACCGCCGATACACACGCCGACCCGCTGCTCGGCGTGTTCACGCGCGCCGGCTACGAGCAGATCGCCCCGCCCGTCATCCAGCCCGCCGGCCCCTTCCTCGACGCCGTCGGCGAGGCCCTGCGCGCCCGCACTTACGTCTTCGTCGATCCCGACGGCCAGGAGCTGTGCCTGCGCCCCGATCTCACCATACCGACGTGCCGCCTGCACCTTGCCCGTCACCCGGACGGCAACGTCCCCGCACGCTACTGCTACCACGGCCTCGCCTTTCGCTATCAGCCCGGCGGCGCCAGCGGCACCCACCCGACCGAGTTCGGACAGGCGGGCATCGAGTCCTTCGCCGCCGCGGACAAGGAGCAGGAGGACGCCGCGGTGCTGGGCCTCACCGTCGAGGCCCTGCGCCGGGCCGGGCTGTCCGAGCTGCAGCTCACCATCGGCGACCTCGGCCTGTTCGCCGCCCTGCTCGAGGCCATCGACATGCCGCAGCGCTGGCGGCGCCGGCTGTGGCACCACTTCTGGCGCCGCGACTCCTTCCGCCGGGTGCTGATGCGCCTGACGTCGCCGGGGGCCCTCAAGGCGCACGAAATGCGCGCGCTCATCGAGCGCCTCGACCCCGGCAAGCCCGACGAGGCGCAGGCGATCGTCGAGCAGCACCTGGTGCAGTCGGGCGTGAAGCTGATCGGCGCCCGCACGCTGCCGGAGATTACGGAACGGCTGCTGGGCGCGGCAGCGGATGCGCGCGAGGCGCCGCTGCCGATGGCGACGGCGGCGCTCATCGACAGCTTCACGCTGGTGCGCGCACCGGCACGCGAGGCCGCACGCCGCCTAGCCGACCTCCTGCGGCCGCACGGGATCGACATCGGCGCGGCGCTCGTCGCCTTCGAGCGCCGCCTCGACCTCGTCGACCGCAACGGTGTGGACACCGGCAACGCCATGTTCTCGGCCGTGTTCGGCCGCAGCCTCGAGTACTACACGGGCTTCGTGTTCCAGGCGTTTGCGCCGAATCTCGGGGCGGCGAGCCCCATCGCCAGCGGCGGCCGCTACGACGGGCTGCTCGCCGACATGGGAGCGCCGCGCGCCGTGCCGGCGGTGGGCGCGTGCATCCACACGGAGCGCCTGGCGGCGGCCCTCGGCGGAGACGGACAATGAGCTCGCGCCTCGTGCTGGCACTGCCCTCCAAAGGCCGGCTCATGGAGCAGTGTGCCGCCATGATGGCGCGCGCCGGGCTCGAGGTGGAGAAGTCCAACTCCTCGCGCGGCTACAAGGGCGAAATTTCGCGCCTTCCCGGCATCGAGGTCAATTTCATCTCCTCCTCCGAGATCGCCCAGCACCTCAAGAGCGGCACGGCGCATATCGGCGTAACCGGCGAGGACCTGCTGCGCGAGAACATTCCCGATTGCCAGGAGCGCATCGTCTTCCTGAAGCCGCTGGGCTTCGGCTTCGCCGACGTGGTGGTGGCGGTGCCCTCGTGCTGGATCGACGTGTGGCGCATGTCGGACCTGGAGGAGATGGCGATGGCGTTCTACCGCCGGCACGGCCGGCGC
>DASRDL010000552.1:0-2906 GCA_035652635.1 Hyphomicrobiaceae bacterium
TCCGTGCGGCCAATCCGCGAGGTGGCGCTCTGGAACCGGTCGCCGCAGCGGGCGCAGGCGCTGGCCGCCCAGCTGGCCCCGACCGGGCTCGCCGTGACCGTCGCGACGGATCTGGAGGCCGCCGCGCGCCGGGCCGACATCATCTCCACTGCCACCATCTCGGCCGAGCCGCTTATCCGCGGTGCCTGGCTCGCGCCCGGCACCCACGTCGACTGCGTCGGCGCCTACCGGCCCAACATGCGCGAGAGCGACGACGAGGTGGTGCGCCGGTCGCGCATCTATGTCGACACGCGGCCGGGCGCCTTCAACGAGGCGGGCGACATCCTGATCCCGCTCGCAGCCGGCGTGATCGGCAAGGAGGCGGTGCTGGGCGACCTGTTCGAGCTTGCGCGCGGCACCGTTGCCGGCCGGGGGAGCCCCGGGGAGATCACCTTCTTCAAGTCGGTCGGCGCGGCCATCGAGGATCTGGCGGCTGCCATCGCCGTCTATCGGCACCCTTAGGTGGCCCGTTCTCGTCCCGGCGGGCCGCGCCCGGTGTGTCTGCTCGGGCTGCCGCAGGAGATTTCGACGCTCTGGTCGGCCGAAACCAGGGGCAGTTGGACAAGGGCGGGCATCCGCCGTAAACGTCTGCCCGGCAGGATCGAAGCATGTCTGTGAAGGTCAAGATCTGCGGGCTGAGGACCGAGGCGGCGCTGGAGGCAGCCCTCGACGCGGGTGCGGACTACGTGGGCCTCGTGTTCTTTCCCCCGAGCCCCCGCAACGTCACGCCGCAGGCGGCCCGCGCCCTCGCAGAGAGGGCACGCGGCCGTGCCAAGGTGGTGGCGCTGATGGTCGATCCGGACGACGGCCTGATCGACGTGGTCCTGGCCGCAGCCGCCCCCGACCTCATCCAGCTGCACGGGCAGGAGACGCCCGAGCGTGTTGCCGAGGTGCGCCGGCGCTGGGGCAGGCCGGTCATGAAGGCGGTGGCCGTCGCCACGGCGGCAGATGCGGCAGACGCTCACCGCTATCGCGCTGCCGCCGACCTCGTCCTGTTCGATGCGCGGGCTCCGGCCGAGGCCACGCGCCCCGGCGGCAACGGTGCCCCCTTCGACTGGCGGGCGCTGCTGGGCATCGGCGGCGAGGGCGTGCCGTTCGTGCTGTCGGGCGGCCTCACCCCCGACAACGTCGCGGAGGCCGTTCGCCTCACCGGGGCAGCGATCGTCGACGTCTCCTCCGGCGTCGAGAGCCGGCCGGGCGAGAAGGACCCCGAGCTCATCCGCCGCTTCATCCGGGCGGCCAAAGGCGGTAGGGTCCCCCCACCATGACGACCAGTGCCGGCAAGGGCGCAGAGCCCAAGCTCAATACCTATCGCGCCGGGCCCGACGACCGCGGCTTCTTCGGCCTGTTCGGCGGCCGCTTCGTCGCCGAGACGCTGATGCCGCTGATCCTCGACCTCGGGCGCGCCTACGAGAGCGCCAAGGCCGATCCCGCCTTCCGGCAGGAGCTCGACCACCTCAACGTCCACTACGCCGGCCGGCCGAGCCCGCTCTACTTGGCCGAGCGCCTGACGGAGCATCTCGGCGGCGCCAAGGTCTACTTCAAGCGCGACGAGCTCAACCACACCGGCAGCCACAAGATCAACAACTGCCTGGGCCAGATCCTGCTCGCCAGGCGCATGGGCAAGAAGCGCATCATCGCCGAGACCGGCGCCGGCCAGCACGGCGTGGCGGTCGCCACCGTGTGCGCCAAGTTCAACATGCCGTGCGAGATCTTCATGGGCGCCGTCGACGTCGAGCGGCAGAAGCCCAACGTGTTCCGCATGAAGCTGCTGGGCGCCAAGGTCAACGCCGTCACCTCCGGCGCCCAGACCCTGAAAGACGCCATGAACGAGGCGCTGCGCGACTGGGTCGCCACCGTGCGCGACACCTACTACATCATCGGCACCGCCGCCGGCCCGCATCCCTATCCGGCCATGGTGCGCGACTTCCAGTCGATCATCGGCCGCGAGGTGCGCGAGCAGATGCTGGCGGCCGAGGGCCGGCTGCCCGATGCGCTCGTCGCCTGCATCGGCGGCGGCTCCAACGCCATCGGCCTGTTCCATCCCTTCCTCGACGACGCCGGGGTCGCAATCTACGGGGTGGAGGCGGGCGGCCACGGCCTCCACGTGGAAAATGGCCACTGCGCCTCGCTCACCGGCGGCAGGCCCGGCGTGCTGCACGGCAACCGCACCTACCTGCTGCAGGACGCCGACGGCCAGATCCTGGAGGGCCATTCGATCTCGGCCGGCCTCGACTATCCCGGCGTCGGCCCCGAGCACGCCTGGCTCAAGGAGACCGGCCGCGCCAAGTACGTCGCCATCACCGACAAGGAGGCGCTCGCCGCCTTCCAGCTCTGCACCCGGCTCGAGGGCATCATCCCGGCGCTCGAGCCCGCGCATGCCCTGGCCTTCGTCCAGAAGCTGGCGCCGACGCTCCCCAAGGACAAGATCATCGTGATGAACATGTGCGGCCGCGGCGACAAGGACATCTTTGCCGTCGCCGAGCACCTGGGGATGAAGATGTGACCAAGTGAAAGAAGCGCAAGCCGATTTTCTCCGAAGGTGACATCGTAAGTCTCAATATTGCTGGTGCGCCTTCCATGGTCGTGCACTCCTCAGACGGGAATCAGATCATTGGCGACTGGTGCGATGGCAAGTCGCTGTGTCGGGTACCCTTCCACGAGAAAGAGCTCGTCCCCGTTGCATCGACCGTGAGCAACCGCGAGCTGGCACGCGTAATCCTAGAAATTTTTCGAGAGGCACCCGCAGAGTTCAAGAGGTTGGGGCTTGATTCTGGATCGCTCGGCGAAGCCGCAAATGCAGCAGGCGAAGCCCTCAAAGAAGATGCGCGGAAAGTGAGTGAAAACTCCCGCGTCGACATCGACCG
>DASRDL010000553.1:0-2386 GCA_035652635.1 Hyphomicrobiaceae bacterium
CGGCGTGCGGCGCCCGAGGACGCCCAGGCGCTGGCCGAGATCGTCGATTTCGCCAGCGAGGGCCTGGCGCTCCATGTCTGGAGGAAGATCGCCGGCCCCGGCGGCGATCCCTGGGCCATCGGCCGCGAGCGCGCCGCGCGCATGACGGGCAGCTTCTCCTACCGCAATGCCGTGCTCGTCGAGGAGGCGGGCCGGGTGGTCGCCGGCCTCGTCGGCTATCCCCTGCCCGAGCGCCCGGAGCCCATCCCCGGCTCCATGCCGGCCATGTTCGTGCCCCTGCAGGAGCTGGAAAACCTGGCGCCGGCGACGTGGTATGTGAACGTGCTGGCGGCCTACCCCGAGCACCGCGGCCGCGGCCACGGCAGCCGCCTGCTTGCACTGGCCGAGGAACTGGCGGCCGAGGCCGGCACGCCGGGCCTCAGCATCATCGTTTCCGACACCAACACGGGCGCCCGCCGGCTCTACCAGCGCACCGGCTATGCCGAGGTGGCACGCCGGCGCAAGATCAAGGAGGATTGGCGGAACCCCGGCAACGAGTGGGTGTTGCTCCTCAAGCACCGCACCGCAGGCGCCCCTGTCCGCGCGCAGGCTCGACCCTCATGACCGACATCCTCGACAAGATCACGGCCTACAAGCGCGAGGAGATCGCCGCCGCCAAGGCACGCCGTCCCCTTGAGGCGACCGAGGCCGCCGCCCGCGCGGCGCCGCCGGTGCGGCCGTTCGCGGCCGCGCTGAAGGCCAGGATCGGCGCCGGCAGGCCGGCGCTGATCGCCGAGATCAAGAAGGCGAGCCCGTCCAAGGGCCTCATCCGCGCCGACTTCGATCCGAGCGCGCTCGCCGCCGCCTACAAGGCGGGCGGCGCCGCCTGCCTGTCGGTGCTGACGGACGGGCCGTCGTTCCAGGGGGCGCCGGAATATTTGATGCAGGCGCGGGCGGCGGGCGGGCTGCCCGTTCTGCGCAAGGACTTCATGCTCGACCGCTATCAGGTGGCGGAGGCGCGCGCACTGGGCGCCGACTGCATTCTCGTCATCATGGCCGCCGTCGACGACGTGACGGCCGGCACGCTGTGCGCCTACGCCGCGGCCTGGGGCATGGACGCCATCGCCGAGGTGCACGACGAGGCCGAGCTCGACCGCGCCCTCGAGCTCGACTGCCGGCTGATCGGCATCAACAACCGCGACCTGAAGACGTTCCACACCACACTGGAGACGACCGAGCGGCTGGCACCGCGCGTGCCCAAGAGCCGCATCGTCATCGCCGAGAGCGGCATCGCCGACAACGCCGACCTCCGTCGGCTGGCGCGGTGCGGCGTCCATGCCTTCCTGGTCGGCGAGAGCCTGATGCGCCAGACCGACGTGGCCGCGGCGACGCGCGCGCTCCTGGGGGACGGATGATGGACACGACCGCTATGGGCCAAGGCCGACGCTCGAGCGCGTGGAAAACGATCACCCCCGCCCGTGGTATCCACTCTGTCATGCCGGCCGAGGGCGTCAGCCCGAGGGCCGGCACCCGGGGAGGCATGACAGCGCGCGCCTGGATCGTTGCCCGATGACGAAGCTCAGCCACATCGACGACAAGGGCGCGGCGCGCATGGTCGACGTGTCCGACAAGGCAGCCACGCAGCGCACCGCCCGCGCCGAGGGCTTCGTCGCCATGGCGCCTGCCACGCTGGCACTGGTGGAGACGGGCACCGCCAAGAAGGGCGACGTGCTCGCCACGGCCCGCATCGCCGGCATCATGGCCGCCAAGCGGACGCACGAGCTGATCCCGCTGTGCCATCCGCTGGCGATCACCAAGGCCAGCGTCGACATCGCGCCGTCGCAGGCGCCGCCCGGCCTGCGCGTGACGGCCGAGGTGAAGGTGGCGGGCCCGACCGGCGTGGAGATGGAGGCGCTCACCGCCGTATCGGTGGCCTGCCTAACCATCTACGACATGCTCAAGGCCGCGGACAAAGCCATGACGATCGGAGGCGTGCGGCTGCTGGAGAAGTCCGGCGGGCGGAGCGGCACCTATCGCGCGCGGACGTGAGGCTCACGAGCCGCAGGACAAATCGTCTGTTCGCACTGTTGAAAGTCGACCGTAGTCCCTGCTCGGAACCTGGCGAGGTCGTCGGGCGACAGCTGCTCGACCGCCTTCTCGATGTCTTCGATGCTCGTCATGGCTTTCACGCCAGCGCCGCGAGAATGAGCTGCCTTGCCTGCCGGATGGCGCCGGCCCGTGCGGCCGTCAGCGGCCCTCCCGCCGGGCCTTGATCTCCGCGAACTTGGCCCGCGCGCGCTCGAACTTGGGCGCAAACAGCCACATGGCGTCGAGCACCTCGCGGAAGGTCGCCGAGGTCCTGGCCCGGTCGGCCTTGCCGAAGGTGAAGATCGAGTTGTTCCGCAGG
>DASRDL010000554.1:0-3479 GCA_035652635.1 Hyphomicrobiaceae bacterium
GCCGCCGCAGTGGCCCACCATCAGCCAGCAGTTGGGGCGCAGCACCGCCAGGTGGTCGGTGATGTTCTTGGCGTTGGACGGCCCGACGCCGATGTTGACGAGCGTGACGCCCTGTCCCTCGGGTGCGACGAGGTGGTAGGCGGGCATCTGGAAGCGGTGCCAGGGGCTGGCGGCGACCGCCGCCTCGGCCTTCTCCGGAGCCAGCCCGCGGCCGACCTCGGCGTCGCCCGGCAGGACGAGCCGCTCGTAGGGCCCGCGCGCCTGCGTGAGGCGTGCGAGCGCCCAGCGCACGAACTGGTCGACGTAGCGGTGGTAGTTGGTGAGCAGGATCCACTGCTGCACGTTGCGCCAGTCGCTCCCGGTGTAGTGCACGAGCCGGCGCAGCGAGTAATCGACGCGCACGGCATCGAACAGCGCAAGCGGCCTGGGCTCGCCCTCCGGCACCTCCCACTGGCCGTCGGCCACCTCGTCGCCGACGAGCGAAAGAATGGGCGTCGGGAAGTGGCGCGCGAGCTCGCTCGCCGTCACGCCGTTGCGGGCGATGTCCTCCACCCTCTCGAGCACGTAAGGATAGGGGATCTCCTGGCCGCTCGGCTCCACGCTGATCTCGGCCGCGTACTCGGCGACGAGCGGCACGAGCTGCTCCAGCAGGTAGCGGCGGAAATGGCGCGGATGCGTCACCGTGGTGGCGTAGACGCCCGGCCGCTGGAATTTGGCATAAGCGCGCCGCGTGCGGGCCGCGTTGCCGACCTCGCGGCACACCACTTGCAGCAGCGGGTAGCGGAAGGCGGCCCGCTCCTTCGCGGAAGGGGGCTTGCGGGTGGCGAGATAGCGGTCGAGCGCGCGCGACAGCGCCGCGCAGGCGCCGGCGTGGATCGCCTCCAGGCGGTCGACCGCCGCCTCGGGGGTGAGCGCGTGCCTGCCGTTTGTCGTCCTACCCAATGGCCCCGGCCTCGCTCGTATCGAATCCGTCTTGCGCGTTGTCATAGCGGGCCTGCCCGCTTTCGGGTAGCCCGTAGGCACGGCCGGCCGGGCTGTAGTATGGCAGCGGGCCTGCGCAGGGCCTGCAGCAGGGAGCCGGCGGCCCGCCGGAACGTCAAGTCAGCTGGGAGGCACCATGGACCTCAAGTCGCATCGTCTCGAATGCAATGACGGCATCGCCATCGTCACGTTCGACCGGCCGCCGGTGAACGCGCAGGACCGCCAGACGCGCGAGGAGCTGATCCGCATCTTCGATGCTCTGAGCGACCGCGACGACGTCCGCGCCGTGATCCTGACCGGCGCCGGCAAGGTCTTCTCCGCCGGCGCCGACGTCAAGGAGCGCCTGGGGCTGGCGCAGCAGCCCGGCGACTACCTCCGCTCCAACCGGCTGGTGCGGGAGTACTTCTACGCCTCAGCGACTGTGCCAAGCCGGTGATCGCTGCCGTCAACGGCGCGGCGCTGGGCGCCGGGTTCGTATTGATGCTCGCCTGCGACATCATGCTGGCGGCGGAGGACGCCCAATTCGGCATGCCCGAAATCGATGTCGGCCTGGCCGGCGGCGCTGCGTTCCTGATGCGCCACTTCGGCAAGTCGTATGCCCGCCGCCTGTACTTCACCGGGCGCCGGGTGCCTGCGTCCGAGCTCTACCGCCTCGGCGTCATAGAGGCCTGCGTGCCGCGCGAGCGTCTGATGGACGAGGCGATGGAGATTGCGCGCCAGATCGCCGCCAAGAGCCCCATCGCCATCCGGCAGGTGAAGCGCGCCTTCAACACCGTCGAGGAGATGCCCGCGCGCGACGCCTACCGCTACGAGCAGGGCGTCACCGTCGAGCTGTCCCGCACCGAGGACGCACGCGAAGCCCAGCGCGCCTTCGTCGAGAAGCGCAAGCCCGTGTTCAAGGGCCGGTAGCGGAAGCGGCGGGCGCTCCGGCCGTCACGTGCTCGCGCGCCGCCTCGATCAGAAAGTCGCGCACGTAGGCGGCGTAGGAGCGGGCGCACTCGATCTCGAACGCCACCGCGTCGGTCGGCCGCGACAGGATGATCTCGGCCTTGCCGAGCAGCGTGCGCGTCGCATGGCCCGGTGCGAACACGTGCGCGCCCAAATCGAGCGGGCAGCCGGCATGGACGACGTCAGCGGCATTGGAGCCTGCCACGTCGATCGCCACCTGGGCGTGGCTGATGTCGACCAATGCATGGTGTTTGCCGGCGAGCGCCGCGCCGAAGGCCGCCGCTACGGACGCGGCTTCGCCCGGCGGGCAGGAGAGCTGCCACTCGTCCGGGCCCAGCCGCATGGCCACGCGCCCGCGCGCACCCGCACAGCGGTTGACGGGGATGTCGAGCGCGAAGCCGGCGATCTCCGGCACCGATGCCAGCAGCGACGGCGCCACGCGCAGGCAGAAGCGCGCCCGTGGCGGCAACAGACGGATGCCGACAGTGCCGCCGCCGGCCGGGAAGGAGCTCTCGGCAATAGCGAGGTTGCGCTTGAGCGGGCGCGCCGTCTCAGCCATGCATGCGCTCTCCCTTGGGATCGAGGAACGCCGGCCGCGACACCTGCACGCTGGTGAAGCCCGAAGGCGTCGTCACGTAGAGGCGCCGACCTATCAGCGAGCGTCCACCCTCCAGCAGCGCCAAAGTGATGGAACGGCCGCAGTTCGTGCTCCAGTAGCTCGAGGTAACGTGGCCCAGTGCGCGCCGCGGCGCCGGCGCCTCGGGGTCGTCGACGATCTGCGCACCCTCGTCGAGCACCTCCTGGCTCGCGTAGGTGAGGAGGCCGACCAGCTGCTTGCGGCCAGGAGCCGTCAGATCGGGCCGAGCCAGCGAGCGGCGGCCGACGAAGTCGCCCTTGGACCTCGAGATCAGACCGCCGAGCCCGACATCGTCCGGAGTGACGGTGCCGTCGGTCTCCTGGCCGACGATGATGTAGCCCTTCTCCGCGCGCAGCACGTGCATCGCCTCCGTGCCGTAGGGAGCGATGCGGTGCTCTCTGCCGGCATCGATGAGCCGCTCCCACAGCGCGAGGCCATAGTCGGCGGGCACGTTGATCTCGTAGCCCGGCTCGCCCGTGAAGGAGACGCGGAACAGCCGGCAGGGGATGCCGCACACCTCGCCTTCGGCGACTGACATATGCGGGAACGCGCGGGGCTCCAGGTCGATGCCGGCGACCAGCGGTGCCAGCAGCTCGCGCGCCATCGGCCCCTGCAGAGCGATCACCGCGTACTGCTCGGTGATCGACGTCAGATAGACGTCGAGTTGCGGCCACTCGGTCTGCAGGTAGTCCTCCATGTGCTGCAGCACCCGCGCCGCACCGCCGGTGGTGGTGGTGACGTGGTAGCGGTCGGCGGCGAGTCGCGCCACGATGCCGTCGTCGAAGATGTAGCCGTCCTCCTTGAGCATCAGCCCGTAGCGGCAACGGCCGGGCCTGAGGCCGGAACAGTCGATCGTGTAGATGCGGTCGAGGAACTCGGCCGCGCCGGGCCCGATGACCTCGATCTTGCCGAG
>DASRDL010000555.1:0-3299 GCA_035652635.1 Hyphomicrobiaceae bacterium
CGCTCCGGCGGCGAGCCTGGCGAGACCGCGCAGCGCCGCCCCCTCCGCCCACAGGCTTGCGCCATTCGCCAGGGCAAACGCCGTCACCAGGGCAACGAAGCTCTGCCTGCAGCCGAGGCGGGCAATGACGCGGCCGCCCGCCAGCGCACCCAATAGCCCGCCTGCGTACACGCAGGCCGCAAGCGCGGCGATCGTGTCCAGCGGCACGCCCGCCCGTGTCCAGCGCAGCGGCAGCAGCGTCGCCAGAGCGCCGTTGACGGCGAGCAGCGCCGCGACCACCGCCAGCAACGGAAGCACCTGCCTCGGCATGGGTTGGGCTCCTGCGGCAGCAAAGGCTAGCCGGCCGGCTGCGCCAGGGCGGCGGCATCCGCCACGATCACCGCGAAGCGGTCGGCGAGTGCTGCGAGCGTCGCCTGGTGGATGGAGGCGGCTGCCACCACGCCCTTTCCCGTGGGATGCGGCAGGTCGCGCGTTGCGGTCGCAGTGTCGACAACGGTGGTGCGATAGCCATGGTCGAGGGCCGAGCGCGCGGTGGCGCTGATGCACATGTGCGTGGCAAAGCCGGCGAGGATGAGCTCCTTGCGCCCGAGCGCCTGGATGCGGCTGTGCAGATCGGTGCCGGCGAAGGCGTTCGGCAGCGATTTGACCAGCACCGTCTCGCCCTCGCGCGGGGTGAGCTCGGGGATGATGGCGGCGTAGGGCCCGAGCGGGTCGAAAGCCGCAGCTCCCGGCCGGCTGTGATGGACGATGTGGAAGACGGGCACGCCGTGCTTCCGCGCCAGGGCGAGCACGCGCGCGGCCTCGGCGATGGCCTCCTCCACCCCCGCCAGCGGCAGGGCGCCGGTGACGTACTCGAGCTGGGGATCGATCAGCAGCAGCGCCGAGCGGTCGAGCGGGCTTGCATGCAGCGGCGCGCCGGCCATCTGCAGCAGCGTTCTGGGTTGGCTCTTCATCTCACGTCTCCGTTGCATTGCAGCCGGCGGTGCGGCCGCAGCAGACGTAAGGCGCTTCCGCCCGTGCGCAGAGTCGCTATATTCGCCCAATGGCCGATAAAAAACGCACAGCGCCGCTCGACTGGGAGGACCTTCGCTACTTCGTGGCGCTGGCACGGCACGGCACGCTGAGCGCCGCCGCGCGGGCCCTGCACGTCAACCACGCGACCGTCTCCCGCCGGCTCGCCAGCCTGGAGGCGACGCTCGGGCGCAGCCTGTTCGAGCGGCGACCCGAGGGCCTGGTGTTGAGCGCCCTCGGCCGGGCCGTTCTCGACCAGGCGCTGACGATGGAGGAGGCGAGCTTTTCCGTTCTGCGCAACCTTCAATTGGATACGGACGTTTACGGTCTCGTCCGGATCACCATGACGCGGGCCCTGGCCGACGGCTTCGTCGCCGAGCGGCTCGGCCCCTTGCTGGCGCACCATCCCTCGCTCGACATCGAGATCATCACCCAGTCGCGCAACCTCAGTCTCGCCCGCCACGAGGCGGACCTCGCGCTCCGCCTCGGACGGCCGGCGAAGGGCGAGCTCGTCGCCCGCCGCCTCGCGACGCTGGGCTTCGGCTTCTACGCATCGCGAACCTACCGGGATCGCATCGAGGCCGGTATGACGCCCGTGTTCGTCGGCTTCGACGCGGAGAGCGAGCAGGTGCCCGAGGCGGCCTGGGCCAATCGCCGGCTCTCGGCACGCCGGTTCGCGCTGCGCAGCAACAGCCAGGCGGCGCAGGCGGCGGTGGCGGCCGGCGGCCATGGCGTCGCTCTGCTGCCGCATCTCATCGCCCGCAACTGGCCGGCTCTCGTCGCCGTCGACTTGGGCGAGGCGCCGCCGTCACGCGAGCTTTGGCTGCTCATGCGGCCCGACACCGCCCGCATAGCCAGGGTCCGGCTGGTGGTGGACCACATGGTCGGAATGTTCCGCTCCGCCGACGAGCTCAATCGCTCGTGAAATCAGGACGGACCGCGGGCGCGGATCATGGCAGCGGCGAATCACGGTCTCGAGGTCTCCCGCCCCCGGAACGGAAGAGTCTGCGCGTGAGCGCCAGTGGGGAGCCTCAAGGTGTCCGCTCCCGCTGCCCCAGGGCATAGCCGCCGATCTCGCCGCGGAAGGGCTGGGTGAGCATGCGGTCGAGGCGCTGCTCGGCGGGGTCGCGGAACTGCTCGATGCCGATCGTCATCGCCTGGTGCCCGGCCGCAGGGGCGGCGCGGTAGGTGCCGAACAGCCGGTCCCACCAAGGCAGGTTGAAGCCGAAGTTGCTGTTGGTCTCGCGCGCGACGATGGAGTGGTGCACGCGATGCATGTCCGGTGTCACCACGACCCAGCGCAGCGCCCGGTCGAGACCCGAGGGCATGCGCACGTTGCTGTGGTTGAACATGGAGGTGGCGTTGAGCAGCACCTCGAAGGCGAGCACGGACGTGGCCGGCGCCCCCAGCGCTGCCACTGCGCCGAGCTTGAGGCCCATGGAGAGGAGGATCTCGATTGGATGGAAGCGCGCGCCGGTGGTCACGTCGATCTCGAGATCGGCGTGGTGCATGCGGTGCAGCCGCCACAGCGCCGGTACGGCGTGGAACAGCACGTGCTGCAGGTAGATGGCGAGATCGAGCGCCGCGAACGCCAGCAGTGCGCCGGCCCATCCGGTCAGGCCGGCGGCATGTATCAGGCCCCACCCCCGCGCCTCGGCGATCAGGGCCAGCCCGACGGCCGTGGTCGGGAACACGAGGCGGACGAGCAAGGTATCGAGAACGACGACGCCGATGTTGCTCGGCCAGCGCACGGCGCGCGCAATCGCCTGCGCGCGGCGCGGCGCCAGCACCTCCCACGCCGCCATGGCCGCGAACACGCCCGCAAAGGCGGCGAGCCGGACGGCGGGCTCCGCGTTGAGGTAGGCGTCAGGCATTGCCGACAGGCGTCTCCTCGGAGGATGTGGCATCACATCCTACGCCGCCATTTCCGCAAGGGCGATGCGCGGCCGCGGAGAAACCGACGAAGGCGAGAGGCCCGCCTCCGCGTCGCGACTATACCACCGTCGCTGCAATCGCCGGTCGGAGCCGGCTGCCGAGGGGTCGCCAGCCTCAGCGGCGCCGGTCGGGCATGGACGACCGGCCCCCGCCCGCGGCATCGCCGTTGGTACCCGGCAGGATCGAGGTGGGCGTGCACAGCGCGAACGTCGCGTAGCCGTCGCGGGCGGCATCGATCTCTTCCTGCACCTCTGCCTGTCGCGGCACGTGCGGCCAGTCGGCGATGACGGTCATGACGCCGTTGCTGCGAATGCCGATGAGGATGTGCGTCTTGTAGCTAATCCCTGAGCTCA
>DASRDL010000556.1:0-6384 GCA_035652635.1 Hyphomicrobiaceae bacterium
GGCGTTGATGGGAACGAGCGCCGGACTCGGCCTCGCCTTCAGCGGCTTCGCCAACACGGCGCTGGCGCTGGTGGCGGCGGCGCTGTTCCTGGCGGCGGCCATGATGACGACCGGCCTCGACCGCCGCATCGCCCTCGTCATACTGTCCCGCACCGGCACCCAGACGCGCCACGTGGTGATGGGCTCGATCCTGGTCGGCTTCGTGCTCGCCTTCATGGTGCCCTCCACCACCGCGCGCGTCTCCTGCATCGTGCCGATCATGCTCGGCATCATCGCCGCCTTCGGCGTCTCCAAGCGCGGCGCGTTCGCGAGCATGCTGATGATCACCACCGTGCAGACGGCGAGCATCTGGAACGTCGGCATCAAGACGGCGGCGGCCCAGAACATGGTGGCCGTCGGCTTCATCGAGCGCACCCTGCAGAAGACCGTCACCTGGCTCGAGTGGTTCATCGCCGCGGCGCCGTTCGGCGTGCTGATGTCGATCGCGCTCTACTTCGTCATGACGCGCATGATGCCGCCCGAGGTGCGGGAGGTGCCCGGCGGCCGCGAGGCGATCCGCAAGGCGCTCGCCGATCTCGGCCCCATGAAGCTCGCCGAGAAGAAGCTGCTCGCCATCTCGCTGGTGCTGCTCGGCTTCTGGGCCACCGAAGGCGTGCTGCACAAGTTCGACACCAGCTCGACGACGGTCGCGGCCATCGCGCTCCTGTTCCTGCCGGGCATCGGCATCATGACCTGGAAACAGGCGCAGCCGCTCATCCCGTGGGGCACCATCGTGCTGTTCGGCATCGGCATCAGCCTGGGCACGGCCCTGTTGCAGACCAAGGGTGCGATCTGGCTCGCCGACCTCGCCGTGGCCCAGCTCGGGCTCAAGCAGGCGTCCGCCATGTTCATCCTGGGCGGCATGAGCCTGTTCCTGATCGTCATCCACCTGGGGTTTGCCAGCGCCACGGCACTGGCCTCGGCGATGATCCCCATCGTCATCGCCGTCCTGCAGGGCGTAGCGACCCCGGGCATCAACGTCGTCGGGCTGACGATGCTGCTGCAGTTCGTGGTGAGCTTCGGCTTCATCCTGGTCGTCAACGCGCCGCAGAACATGGTGGCCTACGGCACCGAGACGTTCACGGCCAAAGACTTCGTGCGCACCGGTCTGGTGCTGACGGTGATCGCGTTCGTGCTGGTGATGGCGCTGGGCGCCACCTACTGGCGCTGGCTCGGCTACGTGTGAGGTGCGGGACGGCGGGGGAGAGCGGCGCGGGCGCTGTACCGGACCGGGCGCGCCCGCGCCCTCTTGAACGGCTCTGCGCCTATTCGGCCGCCACGGCGTGGCCGTTGCCCGTGGTCGCGACTGCGGTGCTGTGGGTGGCGGCGGCAGGCTTGGCGACGACGCCGAGCCGCTCCACCGCCGCCAGCAGGATCTGGGCCAGCAGCTCGGAGTAGCGCATGCCCTGGAAGCCGGCCATGATGTTGAGCTTGCCGTCCCAGCACCAGCCGGGGTTGGGATTGACCTCGAGCAGCTTGATCTCGCCCTTGGCATCGGCGCGGAAGTCGAAGCGGGCGTAGTCCCGGCAGCCGAGCCGCTCGAACAGTCTGGCCGAGTTGTCGATCAGCTGCTGCTGCTTCTGGTCGGAGAGCGTCGCCTCACGGTACTTGATCTGAGTCCAGTAGGGGCTGTCGGGCTCCCACTTCGATTCATAGCCCAGGATCCTGGGCAGGCCTTCGTCGAGGCGGGAATAGTCGACCTCGAGAACGGGGAGCGCGCGCAGCCCCTGGTCGGGGTTGCCGATCAGGCCGACCGAGTACTCGGCGCCGGTGAGGAACTCCTGCACCAGGACGCCGCGCTTCGGAAACTCGCCGCGCAGCCGGTCGAGATAATCGAGCAGGCCCTTCTCGTTGTAGACCACCGAATCCTTGGTGATGCCCTGGCTCGAGTCGCCGTGGTTGGGCTTGAGCAGGGCCGGGAACACCGACGGCAGGGTGGCACCCTGGTCGCCGGGGCGCACGTAGCTCTCGAGCGGCACGGGCACGTCCAGCGACTGCGCCACGGCACGCACCAGGCCCTTGTCGTAGCAGGCCGCCAGCGCCGCCGGGCCGGCGCCCGTGTAGGGCACGCCCAGCACCTCGAGCAGGGCCGGCACGTGCAGCTCCTTGAAGGGATCGTTGTTCCAGCCCTCGTCGCACAGGTTGAAGACGAGATCGGTGCTGAGCTCGGAGAGGTCCCGCTCCAGCGTGCCGTGGTTGTTGAGGTAGCGGAATTTGTAGGCCGGCAGCTCGGAGAGCGCATCGCGCAGCCGGCGCACCGTCTCGTGGTCCTCGGGGTTGAAGGTGCCGCCGCGCTTGACCTGGTCGGGCAGACGCGGGTCGCCCATCACCACCGTCACCTCGAGCGCCTGCAGCTTGCCCCGGCCTTTGCGCACGGGCAGCTGCGGGGCGTCGGCCGTGAGCAGAATGCGCCGGGCCATCATGCCCAGGTCCTGATCGCGGTCGGACAGGGCCTCGGCGTGGCCGTGATGGCGGATGTTGCGGAAGCCGGTCTTCTCCAGCAGCCGGCTGATGCTGTCGCGGGTGTAGAGCCGCTCGGCATAGAACTGATCGGCGATCACGCCCATCTCGTCGTGGACGATCACCTCGCGCGAGATCAGCCGCTCGCCGTCCTGGCTGATGGAGCGCTCGCGGCAGACGAAGTGGTGCTCGTCGATCCACTCCCAGGAGCGCTTCTCGAAGTTCTCGTGCATGTGGCCGCCGTCGGTGATGTCGAGCACCAGCTGGCCGCTGGGGCGCAGGATCTTGCCGACCGCGGTCAAGACCTTCTCGTCGTCCTGCTTGTTGGAGAAGTAGCCGAACGAGTTGCCCATGATGCAAACGCAATCCATGCTGTTCTCGGGCAGCCGTGGATTGCGCGCGTCGCCTTCCTTGAAGACCACCTGCAGGCCTTCGCTCTGCGCCCGCTTCTTGGCCAGGCGCACGAGGTAGCGGGAGCGGTCGAGCCCCATGACGTGCTTGAATCCGCGGCGGGCGAGCTCGAGGCAGTGCCGGCCCTGGCCGCAGCACAGGTCGAGGATGTGGCTATGCGGGGTGACCTTGGCCGCCGCCACGATGAAATCCACCTCGCGGCGCGTGTTCTCGCGGTTCTCGACCACGTCGCCGTCGGTTTTCACGTAAAGGGCGTTGAAAAGCTTTCGCCACCACTCTTCCGGGAGGTGAGCCTCGAGGTCCGCAACCGGACCGAGACACGAACGAGTCGTCGGTCTCCTTGGGCGCTTGGCCCGCGCGGGCATTACCATGATAGACGGCCGTCCTCCTGCTACCGGCGGCGACAGCCGAAGAAGGGCTCTGCCCTCTCCCCTCGACCACGCACCCTCGACCGGTCGACAACGAGACCCCTTCGGTCTCAGCAAAGCGCGATCCTTAGTCTGCAGAATTTCCCTGTCAAATGCTTATCTGTGGACGATGCCGCCGGCTGGCAAGCGCCGCGGCGAAAGAAACCCCCTCGCCACACTCTCACTCCTTCCTTTCGAGCACGGCGATGAAGAACCCGTCGGTCCCGTGCCGTGCCGGGGTGAGGAGCAGCGTCGCCTCGCTGCCGTCGGCCGAGTCGGGGGCCGGTGTGCCCACGCCTCGCGTCCACGATTCGCGCCAAGGCAACGTCGCAAAGCGCGAATGGTTCGCCAGGAATTGCGCGATCTGGTCGCCGTTCTCCTCCGGCAGCAGCGAGCAGGTGGCATAGACGAGGCGTCCGCCGGGCCTCACCAGCCCCGCCGCGGTCGCCAAGAGCGCCGACTGCTCGCTCCGCCGCTGGGCGATGTTGGCGGGCTTGAGCCGCCACTTGGCGTCGGGCCGACGCCGCCAGGCGCCGCTGCCGGAGCAGGGGGCGTCGATGAAGACGAGGTCGAAGCGCGCGCCCAGCGCCAGGAGCGCCGCCTCGTCGCCGGCCGGCAGCACCTGGGTGTTGCGCACGCCGGCCCGCTTCAACCGCTCCAGGATCGGGCGCAGGCGCGCCGCGTCGTGATCATAGGCGTAGATCTGGCCGGTGTTTCGCATGGCGGCGGCCATCGCCAGCGTCTTCCCCCCGGCGCCTGCACAAAGATCCAGCACCTGCTCGCGCGGCGCCGCGGCCGCCGTCAGCGCGGCGAGCTGCGAGCCCTCGTCCTGCACCTCGTACCAGCCGCGTCCGTGGCCGATCTCGGCCTCCACGTTGGGCTGGCGTCCGGGGCCCTCGGGGGCCGGCAGGCGCACGCCCACGGGCGAGAGAGGCGTGGCGAGGGGCGAGAAGCGGGCGAGGGCCTTGAGCACCTTGTCGCGGTCGGCCTTCAGCGTGTTGACGCGCAGGTCCACAGGGCCGCGGCAGGCGAGCGCCGCACCCTCCTCGGCGGCCGCGCCCCCGAAGGCGCGCGCAAAGGAGGGCTCGAGCCAGTCGGGGAAGTCGCCGCGCACGGAGGCGGGGGCGTCGGCCGGCAGCGCGCGCGCCAGCGCTGCCTGCTCCGCCTCGCTCAGGGGTGCCGCGGCATGGGCCGAGCCGTCGGCGGCGGCCGCGACCGCTGCGGGGGACAGCCCGAGCGCGCGCGGGGCGGCGGCGAGGGCGATCGCACGCGGGGTGTCGGCGCCCATCTGGAAGGCCAGCGAGCGGCGCCGGCGCAAGGCATCGTAGACGAGGTTGCCGATCGTCGCCCGGTCGCCGGAGCCGGCGAAGCGGTGGCTCTTGCCCCAGTCGGAGAGCGCCGCCGCCGCCGGCCGGTGCCGCTCCAGCACCTCCTCGAGCACCTCGATGGCCGCCCTGATGTGCGCTCCCGGCCGCATGGGGCCCAGCCAGCAGAGGAGGTTCAGCTGTTGCGCTGGTAGTTGGGCGCCTCGCGGGTGATGCCGACGCCGTGCGGGTGGTTCTCGCTCATGGCCGCCGCCGACACGCGCAGGAAGCGGGCCCGCTCGCGCAGCTCCTTGAGGTTCGCCGCGCCCACGTAGCCCATGCCGGCGCGCAGGCCGCCGACCAGCTGGTGCAGGACGCCGTCGACCGGGCCCTTGTAGGGCACCTGCCCCTCGATGCCCTCCGGCACCAGCTTCAGGGTGTCCTTCACTTCCTGCTGGAAGTAGCGGTCGGCGCTGCCGCGCGCCATGGCGCCCACCGAGCCCATGCCGCGGTAAGCCTTGTAGGTGCGGCCCTGGTAGAGGTAGGTCTCGCCCGGCGCCTCGTCGGTGCCGGCGAGCAGGGCGCCGACCATCACGCAGTCGGCGCCGGCGGCCAACGCCTTCACCATGTCGCCCGAGTACTTGATGCCGCCGTCGGCGATGACCGGCACGTCCTGCTTCTTGGCCACCTCGACGGCATCGAAGATGGCGGTGAGCTGCGGCACGCCGACCCCGGCGACGATGCGCGTGGTGCAGATCGATCCGGGCCCGATGCCGACCTTGACCGCGTCGGCCCCGGCATCGATCAGAGCCTTGGTGCCATCGGCGGTGGCGACGTTGCCGGCGATCACCTGCACGCGGTTGGAGAGCTTCTTGATGCGCTCGACGGCCTGCAGCACACGGCTCGAGTGGCCGTGGGCGGTGTCGACCACCACGAGATCGACGCCGGCCCCGATCAGGGCCTCGGTGCGCTGCATGCCGTCCTCGCCGACGGTGGTCGCCGCGGCCACCCGCAGGCGCCCCTGCTCGTCCTTGCAGGCGTTGGGATACTTCTGCGCCTTCTCGATGTCCTTGACGGTGACGAGGCCGATGCAGCGGAAGCTCTCGTCCACCACCAGCAGCTTCTCGATGCGGTGCTGGTGCAGGAGGCGCCGCGCGTCGTCCTTGTTCACCCCCTCCTTCACGGTCACGAGCTTCTTGGTCATCAGCTCGACCACCGGCGTCTTGGGATTGGTGGCAAAGCGCACGTCGCGGTTGGTGAGGATGCCGACGAGCTTGCCCTTATTGCCCGGCTCCACCACCGGGATGCCGGAGATCTTGTGCTCGCCCATCAGGTGCAGCGCATCGGCGAGCGTGGCGTCGGGATGGATGGTGACGGGGTTCACCACCATGCCGGAGACATAGCGCTTCACCATGGCCACCTGCTCGGCCTGCGCCTCCGGCGACATGTTGCGGTGGATGACGCCGATGCCGCCGGCCTGGGCCATGGCAATCGCCAGATTGCCTTCGGTGACCGTATCCATGGCCGACGAGATGACCGGGATCTTCACCGCGATCTCGCGCGTCACCCTGGAGCTCACGTCCACCTCGGCGGGGAGGACGTCGGAGGGGCGCGGCGCCAGCAGCACGTCGTCGAAGGTCAGCGCCACGGTGGTTTCGTCGAGGATCGGCCGTTGCGCCATGGGCTATCTCCCGCGTGCATGAGGTTGGCCGAAACCGCGCGCACCCGGGCCCCTTGCCCCGGCACGCGGCGCACGGCCGCAG
>DASRDL010000557.1:0-4117 GCA_035652635.1 Hyphomicrobiaceae bacterium
ATCTTCTCCACGACCCAGTCGGCGATCCAGCTCTCCTGCGTGGCTGCGCCAGGCAGGCCCAGCACCAGGCGCCACTCGTCGAGGTCGAGCTTCTTGCCGGTGGCCTCGTGGAAGGAGGCGAGCGCCCCGCGCCAGTAGGGATGGTTGCGGTAGGGCTTGGCCTTCCGGCTCATCATCCCGGCGAGCCGCTTCACATAGAGATCGGCGGCGGCGATCGTGCTCTCGACGGCAGGCGAGACGTCGGCGGCGTGGAACACCACCGAATGGTCGGCGTTCTCGCGGTGCCGCGCCGTCGTCCACTCCGACATGGTCTTGGCGAGCCGTGGCATCCGCAACGGCCCCGGCCGCAGGAACTTCGCCTCGTGGTCGCGCGGCTGCATCTCGATCACCAGGTATTCGTCCGAATCCGTCACCACCTCGACATTGCCGCTCGGACACATCTCGGGGATGAAGGAGTAGTCGCACGCCGAGCCGATGGTGAAGTCGGCGGTCTCGGGGCGGATGCAGATCATGTGCATCAGGTAGAAGCGGCCGACCAGGGAGTTGCCGTCGGCGCGCCAGAACAGCCGGTTGGTGTGCCGGTTGTGGCTGAGACGGTGGTTGACGGTATTGGCAATCACCGTGGGATGCAGGTGGCAAAGACCCCAGCTCATCAGCTCACGCGCCGACAGCGACAGCGACAGCGGCGATCTGTTGAGCTGCTCCTGCAGCCAGGGCAGGGCGTCCTCGTACACGACCTGGAAATTGCCGGCCAGGATGCCGCTGGCGCCCGCCAGCATGCGCTCGAGGATGTTGGCGAGCGACCCGTCGGCCATGATGTAGTCGGACACCAGGAAGAAGAAGCAGGTGTCGGTGATGGCCTCGCCGGTCCTGCGCACCTCCTCGGTGTAGGCGAGCGTGATGGTGGTCGAGTAGTTGGTGCCGGTGATGAGGTGATCGATGTAGCGCACCTCGACCTTGCACACCTCGCACAGTCGCCGGAAGGCCGGATGCGTCTGCAGGTAGGGTGCGTCGTCGTAGCTCGTCATGACGACGAACTGGCAGGGCAGCGTGCGCGCGAGCGCAGGCACGTTGCCGGGCGCCAGCAGCGTCGGCAGGCCCTGCTCCAGGAAAGCCCTGACGAACTTGTAGCCCCACACCGGCAGCACGAGCTTGATCTGCGTGGGCTGTGTCGGCCGGCGCGGCGGCGGCGGGGCCGGCGGTGCGACGCGTGTGAGGCTCCTTCTCACCCTGTCGAGCAGGCCCAGCGGCGCCGGCGGCGCTTTGCTCTCCGGCGCGAGCGGGCGTGCGACCACAGGGCTCCGCTCCTGGCTGCGCAGGGCCGGGGCACGTGTGCGCAGGGCGAGCATCACGCTCGAGCAGCAACCGCGGCGCGGCGGCCGGGCCGCGGTGCGCAGGGCGAGCCAGTTGGCTGCCGCGCTCACCGGTGCCAGCAGAGCCAGCAGGACGCCGGCGAGCACGAGATAGGGCAGGCCATGTCCACGCGCCGCGCGGCCGAGCGCCAGCATCGCCCCCTGCACGGCCCGGCGCAGCCATCCGGCACGGATGAACCTGGACTCGATCGACCAAGCCGAGGTATCGACGAGGTCGCCGGCGCGCCCGGCAGCCGCCATGTCGAGCAGACCCGGATCGTCGCCGGTGTCCCTCATCACGCTGACGAGCAGAGGCGCACCGGGCTTGAGCAGGCGGGCGACGCCTTCGAGGGCCGCAGCCGGCGCCTGCTCCGCGTCGGCGCCGCGGAAAACGATGCAGGCATCGAAATCGCCTGCGCCGGGATTGGTCCCGGCAGCGAGCAGACGCCCGACGTCCATTGATGTGACCTCGCAGCCGGCGACCGGCCTCCAGTCGCGGAACGTCTCGGGCGCGGAGCTCACCACCAGCGCGCGCGCCCCCTCCGCGCCCGCCCGTGCGTTCAGGCATCGCGCCAGCGCCTCGGCGGGCAGCCGGAAGTCCGCCCAGCGCGGATGCCAGGCGGGCACATTGGGCGGCGGTGCGAAGGCGGCGAACCGCAGCCGCCACAAGAGATCGAGCAGCCTGTTCGGGCTCCGCCCCGCCGCCTCACCCGTCCTCGCCCCAGTCGGCGCGCGTCCAAGCGCTCGCTGCATGGCGAGGCCGCCGGTCCAATAGGGATGGTGCCGGTGCGGCTGCGGCTCGCGCGACAGGTGGCGCGCCGTATCGGCAATGAAGTCGTCGGCCTCCCCCGTCGTGCGGGCGATGTCGTCCGGGATGTAGGAGGCGTGGAAGATGACCGAGCTCGCCGCATTCTGGCGATGCCGCGCGGTCGTCCACTCCGACAGCCGCGCCGCCAGCTCCTTGGGGGCGATCGGCCCCCACTCGAGCGCGCCCGGCATCCAGGCTCTCGGGCGCATCTCCACCACCATGTATTCGTCGGAATCGGTGACGACGGCGACATTGTCGGAGGGGCACATCTCCGGCACGAACGAGTAATCGCACGCCGCGCTCACCTCGAACGCCGTCACCTCGGGCCGGATGGCCACCATGTGCATGAGGTAGAAGCGCCCGACCAGCGTGTCGGCACCGGCACGCCAGAAGAGCCGGTTCTGGCTGCGCTGATGCCCGACGCCGCCGACGAAGTCGAGCGCGGTTGCCGGATGCAGATGGGCGAGCCCGAGGGCCGTCAGCTCGCGCGGAGTGAGTGCCACCGCACCGCTGTCGGGATCGGCGCGCTGCCGCAGTGCCGGCAGCATGTCCTCGGCCACCACCTGGAAGTTGCCGGCCAGCACGCCGCTGGCGCCCGCCTTGATGCGGGCGAGCGCGCCGGCGAGCGCCCCGTCCGCCAGCACATAGTCGGAAAGCAGGAAGATGAAGCAGGTGTCGCGCATGGCGCCGCCCACCGCACGCACCGCCCGCTCGTAGGCACGGGTGATGGTGACGGCATGGCTGCGGTCGAAGATGAGGTCGTCGATCGCCTCCACCCTGGCCGAGCACAGCTTGGCCAGCCGCTGCCACGCCGGGTGCCCGCTCACGTCGCCTGCGTCCTCGCGGCTCGTCAGCAACACGAACTCGCACGGCATCTCGGCGGCGATCGCCGGCACGTTGCCCGGCGCCAGCAGCGTCGGCAGACAGCTGTCGAGGAATTGGCGGACGTAGCGGAAGCCCCACGCCGGCAGCAGCAGCTTGACGGCGCGCGGCGGCGCCCGTCCCGGCCTCGGCGCGGGCGGGTCGGGGCCCGGCCGGGCAGCCGACCGGTCCTCGCGTACCGGGACGTCGAGCATGTTCATCTCAGCTTGAGCGCCTGCATGCGTTTGATGTTGTAGTAGCGGTCGTCCGTCATGGCGTTGGGCACCTTGCCGGCATTGAACGCGGCCTTGAGATCGACGATGGCGTCGCTCACCGAGCGGGCGGCGACGAAGCCGAGGTCGCGGCGGATGCGCTCGGAGGACACGTGATAGGAGCGGTGGTCGTCGGTGGGCGTCACCACGATGTCCACCTCGGGGCCCACCTCGGAGCGGACCATCTCGGCGATCTCGCGCACCTTGAGGTTGTGGTAGCCCGCATTCCAGACCTTGCCGTCGATGGCTTCGTCGGGCGCCTCCAGGAGCTTGAGGTAGAGGTCGGTCATGTCCTCGACGTGGATGTTGGGGCGCAGCTGGTTGCCACCGAACACCGTGATGCGGCCGTTGTTGATGGCGTGGTTGGTGAGGATGTTGACGGTGAGGTCGAGGCGCAGGCGCGGCGCATACCCGCACACCGTGGCCGGGCGCAGCGTCACGGCCACGAAGCCCGGCTCGCGCTCCTCCTCCAGCACCTCCTCGCACATGGCCTTGTACTTGGAGTAGTCGGTGAGTGGCTGCAGCGGCAGGTCCTCGGTCACGTCCGTCTCGTTCTTGATGCCGTAGACCGAGGAGGAGGAGGCGTAGATGAAGCGCCGCACGCCGGCGTCCTTGGCGGCCTTTACCAGCGGGCGGAAGCAGTCGTAATTGATCGAACGGCCGAGCGCGGGATCGAGGTCGAAGGAGGGATCGTTGGAGATGCAGGCGAGGTGGATCACCGCATCGCAGCCCGCGAGCGCCCGCGTCACGTCGGCGGGGCTGCGCAGGTCGCCTTTGACCTCGGTGAGCCGCGGCTGCGGCTTGAGGTCGGCGAACACGTCGCC
>DASRDL010000558.1:0-5890 GCA_035652635.1 Hyphomicrobiaceae bacterium
CACGATGGCATTGGCGGCCGCCATGCGGCGCACCCCGAGACTGAGGCCCACGGTGACGATGGCCGGCAGCGCCTCCGGGATGGCGGCCACGGCCAGCGCCACGGCGAACAGGAAGAGGGCGAGGACGGCGTGCAGGCTCCACACCGTGCTCGTGAGGAGACCGGTGGCGAACACCACGGCGCATATGCCGAGCATGATCACGGTCAGCCGCTTGCCGGTGCGGTCGAGCTCCTGCTGCAGCGGCGTCGCTTCCTTCTTGGCGGCCCCCAGCAGCCCGGCAATGCGCCCCACCTCCGTGGCCATGCCGGTGGCGACGACGACGGCCCGGCCCCGCCCGTAGGTGGCCACCGTGCCGGAGTAGAGCATGTTGCGGCGGTCGCCGATGCCGTGGTCGCCGTCGATGGCAGCCGCATCCTTGGGCACCGGCATGCTCTCGCCCGTGAGCGGCGCCTCGTCGGTTTGAAGATTGGCCTCCTCCACGATCCGCGCATCGGCGGGCACCCGGTCACCCGCCTCCACCAGCACGATGTCGCCGGGCACGATCTCGTCGGCGTGGATGCGCTGACGCTCGCCGTCGCGGATCACGGTCGACTCTGGCGCCGCCAGCGCCATCAGCGCCCGCACCGAGCGCTCGGCACGCGCCTCCTGAAAGTAGCCGAGCAGTGCGTTGAGGATGACGATGGCCAGGATGACCATGGCCTCGTAGGGCAGGGCGGTCTCGCGCGGATCCTGCAACAGCCACTCGACCACGGAGATGACGGTCGCCACCAGCAGGATGATGACGAGGAAGTTCCGGAACTGGTCGAGGAGCCGCTCCCACCAGGGCGTCTCGGGCCCGCTCTGGAGCCGGTTGGGCCCGTGCCGGTCGAGCCGCCTGCGCGCCTCGGCGGTGGTGAGACCCTGCGCGGCGTCGGAGCCGAGGGCTGCAACCACCGCTTCCGCCGCAAGGCGATGCGGGGAAGACGCATCCGCCGGCGGGGCGCTCGTCGCCTGCGGATGAGGCGCAAGGTTTGTGGTGCTCAACGTGGGGGCTCCCCTTTGCGATGGCGATTGCGGCCGTCCGCATCCGGCCCGGAGGCCGGGTGCCGATACCGAGCCCGCCGCATACGGGCCGAGGCGAACAGAATGTGCAGGATAAGTCGGCCGCGCGGCGGCAGAGCCCGCAACTGATCGACCGGCAGCGACACCTCGCGCATGGCAACCTCGAACCAGGGCGTGATGGAACCGCCTCCCCAGCCGCCTGCGCCGCGCGGACGCGGGCCTGCGACAGGCGAGCACGGCTCGACTTTCCTGGCAAAGGTCTCGCTGCAGCGCATGCTTCGCGCTGCCCGCACGGCCGGAGATCATCGATCCCGTGCTGACGACCAGTGCGGCGAGGCTACTCCCCTTTGACGGGCAGATGGCGCCACTCTAGTCGAGACCGACTGAATCGGGAAGAACCTTGCGTCGTCGTTCCCCGAGCGTCAGCCCCCACCGGCCTCCTCGCGCAGCCAGTCGATGAAGGCGCGCAGCGGCGGCCAGTCGGCCATGTCGGGCAGCGCCAATGCATAGTGACTCCAGTTGGTGGCGATCTCTCCGGGCAGGACCTGGACCAGCCGGCCGCTGCCGATCTCCCCGCCCACCAGGCTCCTGCGTGCGACGGCCACGCCGAGGCCGCCGGCCGCCGCCTCGAGCGCAATCGCCGCGCCGTTGAACTGCATGCCCCGGTCCACCGTGTCCATGGGCAGGCCGTGATGCGCGAAGTACGTGCGCCAGTTGGTGCCGCTGTCGTCGTCCTCGGCGGTAACATCGAGGATGCGCGTGACCTCCAGCAGCTGCGCCGGCCGCTCGATCGGCCCGACCTCGGCCAGGTAGCGCGGGCTCGCCACCGGAAAGATGGCATCGTCCATCAGGTGCTCGGCGTGCATGCCCGGGTAGGCGCCGCTGCCGAAGCGCAGCGCCACATCGAAGGTCCGCTGCGTCAGGTCGACCAGCGCCAGCTCGGCGGTGATGTGCAGCTCGATATCCGGATAGGCGGCACGGAAGCGGTGCAGCCTGGGCGCCAGCCAACGCGTCACGTGCGAAGGAATTCCGGTGATGCGCAGGAGCGTGCCCTGGCGGCGGTCGACGCCGGCGACGGCGCGCCTAATCTCGGCGAGCCCGCGGCGAACGCCGGCCGCCAGCCGCTCGCCCTGCGGCGTCAGCTCGATGCGGCGCGTGTGGCGCACGAACAGCGGCGTGCCGATCTCCTCCTCCAGCGCGGCGATGCGGTGGCTGACGGCGCTCGCCGTCACGCTGAGCTCGTCGCCGGCCTCCTTGAAGCTTTTGTGACGCGCGGCCGCTTCGAAGACGCGCAGCGTGTCGAGCGGCGGCAGGCGGCCCATCGGGAACCTCCGTCAGGCGCAGGGTGGCGCGATGCATGAGCTGTGCTTAAGCATAGCATGACAAATGCTCGTTTGTCGGAGGCGGACAATCGGGGCATACGTCGCGCGCAAAGGCAGCGGGCGCGAGCCACGGGCCGCCTCCCGCGCGTTACTTGCGACGAATGTCGAGACGATCATGAGCACGTCCTACCCATTGACGCACGAGTGCTGGGCCCGGTCCTGCGCCTGCTCCTTTGCTTCGCCCAAAACCGATATTCTGGGCGGCGCCGTGCGCGCCGTGGTCCAGCTCGCATGCGTGTTCGTGCGATGGCAGGGCAAACGGCTGAAGCGCCGCATCGCCGACTACCGACCGGACGATCGGCTGCTGTGACGGGCCCCGCCTAAGGCCCGCACCCCCACCCCCGGCACAATCCTGGGCATCGGCGCGCCGAGCCCACATTACGAGCATTCCCCGTGACCACTGCGAGCGAACCCCTCTTCGCCTGGGCCAACGGCGATTCCTGCGGCGCGAGCACCCGCTCGCTTCTGTCCCTGACGGATGCATCGCGGGTGCTGCACATTCCGGCCGGCCGGACGATCTTCCGTAAGGGCGATGCGGCCAACGGCTGCTATCTCGTCCTCGACGGCGCCCTGAAGGTCGTCTTCCCGGCAGCGAGCGGCCAGGAGACCCTGCTGGCGATCCTCGGCAAGGGGGATCTCGTCGGCGAGATGGCGCTGATCGACGGCCTGCCGCGCTCCGCCACGGTGACCGCTGTGAGGGCCTCTGTCCTGCGCCACATCAGCGCCACCATCTTCGACAGGCTGTCGCGCGCCGATTTCGAGCTCGCCCGCCAGCTGCTGCGGGTGATGGCCACGCGCCTGAGGCAGCGCAACGAGGCCCATGCCTTGCAACAGGCGCCGCTCAGGGTGCGGCTCGCCCGCACGCTCCTACATCTGGGGGAGCGCTTCGGCGAAGACCTGCCCGACGGGCGCACGCTGATCCGCCTCAAGGTGTCTCAGGCCGACCTCGGGCAAATGGCCGGAGCCGCACGCGAGAACGTCAACCGCCAGCTCACCGAGTGGCGACGTGATCGCCTCTTGTCGCGCATCAGCGGCTACTACTGCCTCAACGACCGCGAGACCATCACGCGGCTGGGCAACGCCTGCTGAGGCGCATTCGCGCAGCCGCATCTGCCGGCAGCCGATCCCGTCCGGGCGCATTTGCCGGCAACCGCGCGCCGACAAAGCGCAAATGAGTGATCCGCATCACTTTCATCGCATCGACGGCCCACCACGTTTGGCGTTGCACACGACGAAGCAGGCGGTGCCCCTCGCGGGCCCGGCTGCGCAATCGAGAAGCGAGACCGGTCATGACCACCATAGCCCTACTCAATTCGGCCCCGGCCGTTGCCACCGGCACCGACACTGCGAGCCGCGGCCGGCTGCGGCGTCTGTTCGACGCCCTCATCGCCCGGCGCATGCACCAGGCCGAGCGCATGGCCAATGCCCGTCTCGGAGCCGTGAGCGATGCGCGGCTGATGCACCTCTGTCTGTCGGCGCACGCGATCGCCGCCGTGCGCGCCGGCAAACGCATCGGCGACGTGCTCGCCGGCCGACGATGAAATCGACGCGCGCGCACGGCAGCAAGCCCATGCGGCCATCCGGTGGCCGCGCAAACCGAAGCACCCGATACCAGCGGCCCCCTACGCCGCACCCGAAAGGAGCACAACCATGTTGAGATCGTTCGCGCCCCAGTCGCCCGGCGACATATGGCCCTATGCGGAGCCGACACCGGCTGCCGGTCCCCTTCGGCGCCTCGCTGCCCTGCTCGGCTGGCTCGCCTCACCCATCCTCGCGAGCCTCGCCGCCATAGCCCAGATCAGGGTGCGCGCACGCGCCGAGCGCGACCTCGCCGAACTCGACGATCGCATGTTGCGCGATATCGGCATCACCCGCACCGAGATCGGCCGGGTGGTGCGCTATGGCAGAGGCGCATAGTGCGTGCCTGTCTTCGGACCACGACGAGGCGGAACGAGAAGCTCGTGAGCCTGGACCGCACGTTGATCACACGTCCGGCCCGGGGCCCGGCTGTCGCTGCCCCCGGCCGGCGACGCCCCATGCCCGGCTCATGACCAGGCGAGGCCCCGCATCGATGCCATCGATCGCTGCGGGGCCTCGTCATGGCGCTGATCGCCTTCGACCGCACGCGGCTCCTGCAGCGCCGACGGCAAGGGCCGGCAGTCGCGGTGCAGCGCAGCATGAATGCTCGGCGTACTGATTGCTCCGGGCCGCGTCGCCCAATTCCTTCATTGCCCAAAGTGTGATTGACCCGGGCGCCGCCCTCGGGGATAGTCGGCCGGTCGCCGCTCCAGTCGCCGCAAGATGCCACGTGGAGGGTGCCGATGATCTCAATTCTGAGTATGCGCCTGCCTCGCGCCCTCGCGTGCGCAATTGTCATGGCCTTTGCCCCCCTCGGAGTGACCGCCGGCGCAGCGGCGCCGTCGGGTCGCGCCGTCATGGCGTGGCACGTGACTCTCTCGCCCAGCTGGTTCGATCCATCGACCGCGCCGCCGCAGATCACGCCGTTCGGCATGCTCTATGCCATCCATGACGCGCTCGTGCGCCCCTACCCGGGGCACAAGATGGGACCGAGCCTCGCCGAATCATGGAAGGAGAGCGCCGACGGGAAGGCCTACGAGTTCAAGCTGCGCCCCGGGCTCAAGTTCCACAACGGCGACCCGGTCACCACCGAGGACGTGAAGTTCAGCTTCGAGCGCTACAGGGGCGCCTCGGCCAAGATCCTTCAGGACCGCGTCGCGCGGGTCGAGATCGTCGACCCGCTGGTGGTCCGCTTCCATCTCAAAGCGCCGTGGCCCGACTTCATGACCGTTTTCGGCACGACCGCCAGCGCCGCCGGCATCGTCATGCCCAAGAAGTACACCACCGAGGTCGGTGACGACGGCTTCAAGAAGCACCCGATCGGTGCCGGCCCTTACAAGTTCGTCCGCCAGCGGCCGGGCCTGGAGGTGGAGCTCGAGGCCTATCCCGAGTACTGGCGCCGGGTGCCCAACGTGAAGTCGCTGGTGATGAAGAGCGTGCCCGAGTCGACGACGCGCGTCGTCATGCTCAAGACCGGCGAGACCGATATCGCCTATGTGCTCGACGGTCCCGACGCCGAGGGGGTGCAGAAGGACTCGCGCCTGCAGGTCGTCTCCTCCAAGCACGCTTCGATCTTCTGGATCGAATTCACCGAGCAATGGGACCCGAAGTCGCCCTGGGCCGACAAGCGGATGCGGCTCGCCGTCAATCTGGCGCTCGACCGCAAGCGCATCAACGAGGCGGCGTGCCTGGGCTTCTGCCCGCCGGCGGGGGTCATCGTCCCGCGCGTTATGGACTTCGCGCTGCAGGCCGAGCCGCCGCCCTACGACCCGCAGAAGGCCAGGCAGCTGCTGGCCGAGGCGGGCTATCCCAACGGGCTCGATGCCGGCGATTTCGCGGCCATTCCCGGCTTCCCGACCGTGGCCGAGGCCGTCGTCAACGACCTCAAC
>DASRDL010000559.1:0-11288 GCA_035652635.1 Hyphomicrobiaceae bacterium
GGCAACGCGGAGGCCAGAACCCACTGGGGCGGCCGGGCAAGCCCGAGGAGGTGGCCAACGCCGCCCTGTTCCTGCTGTCCGACGAGGCCTCCTTCGTCACCGGCGCGGCGTTTGCGGTGGACGGCGGCTCGACGGCATAGCGCACCCGCCCCACGGACCCTCCCGCGCGCGCAGGGGCGGGCAGTCTATCGACGCGTTCCGGATGCCATCGACGACTGGCCCGTTCAGGCAGGGACCGGTACCCGGCACCCGATGCCGCAGTCGCCTGTGCACCGGACATGTGACGCGGTTGCTGTCGGCTCAGTGCGCGCGCAGCAGGCTGCTGACGGCCGCCTCGGTCCGCTCGAGGACGTGCTGGGCGGCCCGCGCCGAAAGGTCGGCGAGCTCGCGTGCCTGCTCACCGGCGGCCTCCAGCAGCGCTTGCAGAAACTCGGTGCCGAGCCGAGCGACCTCCTCCGGAGATTTCGCGGCGGCCATGGACCGCGCAGCGCCGAAGGCGGCATCGGTGTTAGCCGCGATGTTCTGCAGCAGCCGGTCGTTGAGCACCTTGGCGCTGCCCCACGTCGCCTCGGCGACCTCGGCGAACAGCCGGCCCGTTCCCAGCGCCGCAGCGAGGCCGGCGCGGCAGGTTTCGTGGGTGCGCGCCAGAACCTCCTGCGCAGCCGCCTGAACCGCCGCCGGCGCGTCGGCAACCCAATGGTCGTCGCTGCTCCAGTTGGAAGCGCCGTTGGCGATCGCCCCGAGCATGGGATGTGGGCTCCCCCTGCCCCCTGCGGTGCCCGTCAGTTCTTGGGCGTCATGCTCTGGGCGGCCTCCGCCATCAGGCGCGCCAGCTCCTGGGCCTGGAGCGCGTAAGCCTGCATCTGCGTCTGCGCGTAGCGGCTCTGGATCGCCAGCACGTCCTGAATGTCCTTGGCGTTGGCGAGCTCGCTCGCCAGCGCGAAGCAGGCCTCGGCATTCTGCTTGGCGAAGCGGACGGCGCGATCCTGCACGGTCTTGAAGCCCGACGTCATCTCGTTGGAGGGTATGGCCGTCATCCACATGCCCGTGGCCTTCGCCATCGCGTCCATGAACTGGCCATAGGCGGCGCGCGCCTGCTCCACGTTCTTCTCCGCCAGCTCGCGCAGCTGCTGGGGGATCTCGAAGGTCGGGGTCTGGGCCATGGGGTGTCCTCCGGCGTCTGCTATGGTGTCGCAGGTTCCGTGACGCGGTACAAGCCTATTCGACCCCCGTCTCCCCGTGCGCAGGATCGATTGCCCAGCCATGCCCGAAGCCGACGCTGCGACCGGCCGCCCACCCCGCCTGCGGCTCGACGCATTCGCCGGCCAGAGGATCGCCGCCACCGTGCTGGCCCCAATCCGCGCCTTCCGCCTCGCCTACCTGCCTCTGCTGACGATCTACCTCGCCTCCGGCGCCCTCGGCCTCGTCGCCGTCGCCGACGCCTTCTGGGTGAAGAAGTCGCTCTCGCTCACGCCGGCCGAGCTCGCCTCGCTCGCGGTGTGGCTGCAGCTGCCGTGGAGCGCCAAGATGGTGGTGAGCGAGTTCGTCGACTGCGTGCCCGTGCTGGGCTCGCGCCGCCGCTCCTACACCGCCATCGGCGCCGCGCTGATCGCAGCCGGGCTCCTGCTGCTCGCCGGCGCCGCCGGCGGAGCAGTCGCGTTCGCGGCTCCGGAGCGCATCTATGTCGCGGCCCAGCTGCTGATCGTGATCGGCAACGTCATCCAGGAGGTGGTGGCCGACGCCATGAGCCCCGAGGTGGTGGCGCGCGTTCATGCCGACGGCAGTCCGCGAGCCGCGACCGACATCGCCGCCGACCTCGCCATGGTGGAGGTGCTGGCCCGGCTCACCTACTCCGTCGGTGCCTTCGCCGTCGGCGGCATCGCCGGCGTCCTCGCCAAGTCGTTCGCCTACGAAACCGTCTTCCTCATCGGCCTCGTCATTCCGGCGCTCTCGCTGTCGGGCGGGCTGCTCGTGCGCCTGCCGGGGCAGGGTGACGGCAGCCGGCCGCGGGCCCTCGACCGGCGCATCCTCGCCGGCGGCATCCTGCTCACGACCGCCGCCACGCTGCTTGCGCTCTCGGCGTTCCGCTTTGCCCAGGAGGCGATCTTTCTCGTATCGCTCGCCCTCGTCTCGCTCATGCTGCGGCGGGTAATGGTGCGTCTGACCCCCGAGCTCAGGCGCCGCATCGCCCTCGTCGCCGCTGCCATCTTTGCCTTCCGCGCCGTGCCGATGATGGGCGAGGGCTACCGCTGGTTCGCCATGGACCGGCTGGGCTTCGACGAGACCTTCTTCGGCGTGCTGGCTCTGACCGGCACCGGCGTCGGGCTCGCGGCCATGTGGCTCATGACGGACGCGATCGTGCGCAGGCCGGCGACGACGGTCCTCGTCTGGCTCACCGCGCTCGCCGCCCTCCTGCTCGTGCCGAGCCTGCTGCTCGTCAACGGCGTGCACGAGTGGACCGAGCCCGCTTTTGGCCTCGGCGCCCGCAGCATCGCCCTCATCGACGAGGCGGCCCAGTCGCCTCTGGCCCTGCTGGCCACCGTCCCCCTCCTGGCCCTCGTTGCCCAGCACGCACCGTTCGACCAGCGGGCCACATGGTTCGCCCTCATCGCCTCGCTCATGAGCCTGGCCATCGTGGCGAGCCAGCTGCTGACCAAGTACCTGAATTTGCTGTTTCCGGTCGATCGGGGGGCCTACCAGGAGCTGCCCTCCCTGGTGCTCGCGGTCATCGCGACGGCCGTCATCCTGCCGCTGGCGGTGATCCTGGCCGTGCGCCGCCCCCTGGCCTGAGGCCAAAAAGCGCCTTTTTGCTCAGGATCGTCACAAATTCTCCCACCTTGAGCCGTTGTCTTGCCGCTCGCGGGTGATCGTGCGGGCGATCGGTTTCGAGGGGCACATGCGCAACACCATCACCGTCATGAACGCCAAGGGGGGTGTCGGCAAATCCACCCTCGTGCTCGCTCTGGCGGAGACACTTTCGAACGATCACGGCCGCAAGGTCCTGGTCGTGGATTCGGATGCCCAGGCCAGCATCAGCCACATGCTGCTGCCGCAGGACACGCTGGAGGCGGCCCAAACCGGCGGTCGCACCATCGTCGAGTACCTCATTGGCGCCGTGCTCAAGGAGCAGCCCGCCAAGTGGCGCGAGTTCGTGATCGCCGGCGCCTCCGACGTCGACGATGCCCGCTCCATCGACCTGCTGCCGAGCGACACGCACCTCACCCTGTTCGAGCGCGAGGTGTCGAAGGGCGAGCACGAGCGCACGCTGCGCACGGTGATAGGGACCCTACTGCGCGAGGCGCGCTCCCTCTACGACGTGGTGCTCGTCGACAGCGCGCCGGGCCTGTCGGTGCTCACCGAGTGCTGGCTGCGGGAGGCGGACTTCTACCTCTCTCCCACCAGGCCCGATTACATCTCCACCCGCGGCCTCAAGTTCCTGCGCGAGTTCCGCGCCCGCGACCCGCAGATGGGCTTCGCCGAGCCGCTGGGCGTCATCATCAACATGAAGGACCCGCACTCGGCCGAGGATGCCCAGTACGAGGATTGGCTGCGCCAGGATGCGGACAACCGCTGCTTCAGTCAGCCGATCCTGCGCGCCTCGCCGCTGCAGTCGGCAACCCGCTTCGCCCCCCGCCCGCGGTCCTACTGGGCCAAGTACCCGGGCCAGACCGGCACCGCCCTGCGCGAGCTTGCCGGGGAGCTGCTTTGGCGCCTTGCCGCCTCGCAGCCCGGCGCCTCGCAGCCGAGCGGCACGCAGTCCTCCCACCGCAGCCTGACGGCGGCCGTGGCGCGCGAGGCGGCAGCGTGGGGCAAGCGCTGAGCTGCACGTCCCGACGTGGGCTTCCGGGTGCACGGGCGCCCGTTTTGTGGCACTCTGGGCGTCCTCGGATCGTCGTATGCACGAAGCGTCTGGGAGGCGCCCATGGCCGCTCGCTCGGTGCAGGCCACCGACGTGGACCTGTCTGACCACGGCACCTTCGCGCACGGCTTCCCCCACGATCACTTCACCTGGGCGCGTGAGCATGCGCCCGTCTACTGGCACGAGCCGACGGCCTTCACCCCGGACGGCGAAGGGTTCTGGGTGATGAGCCGGCACGAGGATGCCATGGCCGTCATGCTCGACCCCGACACCTTCTCCTCCGACAAGGGCGGCGGGCGGGTAGCCGGCGGCACCGGCCTCAACGACGAGTACCAGGCGGGCAAGTTCCTCAACTGGACGGACGATCCGCGCCACAAGCGGCTGCGCAGCCTCGTCAACAAGGGCTTCACCAACCGCGCCATCCACGAGCTCGAGGCGGAGCTGAGGCGCCGCACCGTGGCGCTGATCGAGGGGCTGCCCGAAGGCGAGCCGTTCGATTTCGTCGAGCGCTTCTCGCGCGATCTGCCTCTGCAGGCGATCTGCCTCCTGCTCGGCGTGCCGCAGCAGGACCGTGCGCAGCTCGCCGCCTGGGTCGATGCCGGCGTCGCAGCGCCCACGCCCGAGATCATCGCCAGAGAGTACGCGCGGCGGCTGCGCGCCTACGGGGTCCGCCTGATCGCCGAAAAGCGCAAGAACCCCTCCGACGACATCATGTCGACGATCATCCAGGCCAGGCTCGAGCCGGAGGAGGACGGCAGCGACGGCGGACCGCTCAGCGACAACGAGCTCCTCAACTTCTTCATGCTGCTGTTTCCGGCGGGCGCCGAGACGACGCGCAGCGCCATCGGCGGCGGGCTTGTCGCATTGATGGACCATCCCGACCAGCTCGAGCGCCTGCGCACCGCCGGTATCGCCGAGATGCGCACGGCCGTGGACGAGATCCTGCGCTGGACCACGCCCTCCATCCACAAGCGCCGCACCGCCACCCGCGACCTCGACTACAAGGGCCACCGCATCAGGGCCGGCGACAAGGTCACCTACTGGGAGATGTCGGCCAACCGGGATGCCGCCGTGTTCGACGATCCCTTCCGCTTCGACATTGCCCGCTCTCCCAACCGGCACATTGCGTTCGGCTTCGGCGTCCACGTCTGTCTCGGTGCCAGCCTGGCGCGCATGGAGCTGCGGCTGGCGCTGTCCGAATTGCTGACGCGGATCGAGACGTTCACGCCCGAAGGACCGGTCGAGTGGATGCCCAGCAACCGCCTGCTCGGCATCCGGCGCATGCCGCTGAGCATCCGCTTCCGTAGCGGGCGCCGGGCGGCCGCCCGCGCCTGAAGCGCTGTCATCCCGGCCTCGGGCCTCAGCCCGCGAGCCGGGACCTGGGGCCACAACCTGTCGGGCGATGTGCCTGCCGCCCTGGGTGCCGGAGATTTCGCTGACGCGAAATTCCGGCATGACAGTCGCGCACGCATCGTTCCTGTCATCCCGGCCTCGGGCGCAAGCCCGAGAGCCGGGACCCAGGATCACAACCTGTCCGATGATGCTTCTGCCCTCCTGGGTGCCGGAGATTTCGCTGACGGGAAATTCCGGCATGACAGCGTTGGACGAGCCCGAGGGCAGGCGCGCAATTCCGGGATGACAGTGGTGCTGGCTGGTCGGAAGGTGCGCTCCAACCTCAGTACCCCTCCTTCAGCAGGGGGAAGGCGCTGTCCCAGCCCTCGCGCAGCAGCGGTGCAACGGGGGCCACGTAGCTCCTGTCGAGGGCGGCGTAGGAGGTGACGCCCAGCAGCCCGAGGCAGCGGCGCACCTCGTCCTCGAGGAGCTCGAGCGCGCGCACCAGCGCCGCCTCGCCGCCGGCCGCCAGCGCCAGGCCCTGCAGCCGGCCGATGCCCACGGCATTGGCGCCGAGCGCCATGGCCTTGACGATGTCGGTGCCGCGCAGGAAGCCGCCATCGACGATGATCTCGGCCCTCCCCGCCACGGCCTCCACCACCTCCGGCAGCACGTCCATGCCGCCCTTGCCGTGGTCGAGCTGGCGCCCCCCGTGGTTCGACACGTAGACCGCCTCCACGCCGCGCTCCACCGCCATCCTGGCATCCTCGGCCGTGGCGATGCCCTTGAGGATCATCGGGATTCGGAACTTGTTCTTGATCCGCTCGACGTCGGCCCAGGAGAAGCGGGCCTGGAAGTGGTCGGCAGCCGGCCCGCGGCGCGCGGTGGCCTTGTAGCGCTTGGCGAGGTCGCGCTCGCGCCGGCCGTAGTAGTCGAGGTCGACGGTGAGGCACAGCGCGACGTAGCGGTTGGCGACGGCGCGGGCGACATAGTCGTCCACCCAGGCCTGGTCGCCGCGCACGTAGAGCTGGAAGATCTTGGGGTGGTCATTGGCGGCCGCCACCGCCTCGAGCCCCGGCGCGCAGGCCGAGCTCAGCATGTGCAGCACGCCGAAGCGTGCCGCCGCCCTGGTCGGCGCGATGCCGCCTTCCGCCACGATGTCCTGCAGCGAGCCGATGGGGGCGAGGATGAGCGGCAGCCTCAGCTTTTGTCCCAGCACAGTGGCGGAGGTGTCCACCTTCTCCACGTCGCGCAGGATGCGCGGGCGGAACGCCAGCGAGTCGAGGGCGACGCGGTTGCGCACGAGCGTGGTCTCGGTCTCGGCGCCGCCAATCAGGTAGTCCCAGGTGGCGCGGGACAGGTTGCGCCGCGCCGGCGCCACGAACTCGTGCAGGACGGCGTACTGCAGCTCTTCCTTCATGCTGGGTTCCTTGGCTCCCCCCGTGGCGGGCCGGTCGTGCCCTGGCCGAGACGGGGCGGAGCCTAGAGCGGGAAGGTCCCGGGAGGAAGCGCGCCGCTTGCCGCAAGGCGCCGGCAGGCGCGCGAGGTCACGGGCTGTCGTCGCGTGCCGGGATCTTGCCTTTGCGCAGCGTGGCCTCGCGCCAGGCGATATAGAACGAGCTGCCGAACACGATCGCCCCGCCCACCCAGGTGAGCGCATCGGGCACCTCGGCGAACAGGATGATGCCGAGCAGCGCCGCCCACACGAGCTTCAGGAAGTCGAACGGCATGAGCGCAGTCATGTCGGCGAGCTTCACCGCCTCGGTGACCACGATCTGGCCCAGCGTGCCGATCACGCCGATGAAGACGAGCCACACCCACATGTCGAGCGGCGGCGTCTCCCATACGAAGATGGCCGGCAGCAGCGTCATCGGGATCAGCAGCACGGTGACGTAAGCCGTTATGGTGAGGCTGGTCTCGGTGCGCCCCAGCACCTTGATGTCGATGAGCGCCATGCTCCAGATGAGCGAGGAGATCAGCACCAGCAGCGAGCCCTTATCCAGCGCCTCGAGGCCCGGCCGCAGGATCACGAGGGCGCCGAAGAAGCCCATGAAGATCGCCGTCCAGCGCCGCCAGCGGAACACCTCGCCCAGGAACAGCGCGCTCAGGAGCGCCGTGAACAGTGGCGCCGTGAACGACAGCGCGGTCGCGCGCGCGAGCGGCGTCATCGACAGGCCGACGAAGAAGCACAGCATCGAGGCGACGTTGAGCACCGAGCGCTGCACGTGCAGGCCGAAGCGCTTGGTGCGGAAGAGGCTCGAGCCATAGCGGGCGATGAGCGGGGCGATGACGAAGAGGCCGAAGACGTTGCGGAAGAACGCCACCTCCACCGCCGGCAGGTGGCGGGTGGCGTGCCGGATGGCCGCATGCATGCCGGCGAACATGAAGGTGGCGAGCACCATCAGGGCCGAGGCGCGGGCCGCCGCAGGCAGGCTTCGATAGTACCCCCACAGGGGCAGGGCGAGCGCGCGGCCGGTTCGCATGGGCCGCACGCCTATCTGCTTTGCTGCTCTGCAGCAAGACGCTGCCGGTGGGCGGCTGCCATGCGTTGGAGCAGGTTTATCATCCGGCTGCCCGGGCACCGGCAGCCGACGAGGGCAGGCAGCCGGCTGCGTCAGAAGAACGCGCTCAGAAACGCCGCTGCGTCATCCGAGATGCCGACGATCTTGTTCGTTGCCTGCCGATAGAGCTTGAAATTGAGCTCGGTGGGAGGCCGGCCATCCTTCCAGTTGGTAAACGGTTTGAGCTCGCTCCGCCCCAGCGGCCGCTTGGCGAGCGCTGTCCGCTTGATGGTAACGCTCACACGCGGCGTCTGCCGGGCAAGGCCGGGCCTCCTTGCGACCGCGACCGCAGACGCGACGACACCGCGCGCGATGAGGCCCTGGCCGCCCTCGTTCTCGCTCGCGAACACGAAGACCGTGTCCCCTTCCGCGATATGCTTGCCGCCGTACATCGTCTTCTGCGCGGTGAACGCGAACACCTTCGCCCGCGGGTCGCAAACCGCGGCCTTGATGGCGAACGGCATGGCTCGCCTCCCTTGCTTCAATGTGGCGCCGCCGTCCTGGTGTGGATTGCATCGCCCGGCGTTAGGCGTGGGCGGCCTACGTGTCCTGCCGGCAGGCAGCAAGGGAGCGCGCTGCATGCGCGCGTCAGGAGCTGCGTGCGGTCCCGGAAGCGGGCATCGTGCGCCCAGGGCAGGCGCGCCATGGCTGCCGTAGGCGCTCACGCCACTGATGCCCTGCATTCAAAAAGCGCCGCGGAATTGGCTGTTCCACACCGCGTGGCAATGATCCCAACGCCGGGAAAGCCGCTCTGCGTCCTCCGCCAGCCCGAGACGCCTCGCCTCTTCGACTGCCCGGTAAAGGTTCAGCGAGCAGTCGTCCCACGCATCCTTGGCGTCCCGGTAGGTGTGGGCGTCGTACATCCGGTCGTACGCGGCCTCTCCCTCGGCCTCGAGCCGATCGAGCTCGCTGCGATCGATCGCCCGGGGAACTGGCTCGCCTGAATTGGCCATGACGCTTTCCGTGCAGCGGGGCCTACACAGCGCAAGACCACCGACGGTAGACGCAAGAGAGGCTGGCCGGCCGCGGGTTGGCCGGGGGCCCGTCAGAACAGCGCGTAGCCTCCGTCGATGAGGAACGTATCGCCCGTGTGGTAGGCGGACGCCGAGCTCATCAGGTAGACGGCAATCCCGCCGAAGTCGTCGCCGGTGCCCCAGCGGCGCATGGGGATGCGCGGCAGCACGTTGCCGGCGAACTTGGCGTTGCCGATGGCATTGGCGGTCATGTCGGTCTCGATCCAGCCGGGCAGGATGGCGTTGGCGCGCACGCCGTGGCGGGCGAACTCCACGGCCAGCGCCCGGATCATGGAAATCATGCCGCCCTTGGTGGCGGCGTAGTGCTCGCTGCGCGCCGCGCCCTCGATCGCCGCCAGCGAGGCGGTGCCGACCAGGGAGCCGCCGCCGCCCCGCTCCACCATGTGCCGGGCGGCGGTGCGGAAGGTGTAGAAGGCGCCGTCGAGGTTCACCTTCAGCACGCGGTGCCACTCCTCGCTCGACATCTGCAGGAACGAGGCCGTGCCGCGCCCGCTCACGCCGGCGTTGGCAAAGCAGCCGTCGACCCGGCCGAGTTTCGCCAGCGTCTCGGCGAAAGCGGCCTCCACCGCCTTCTCGTCGGACACGTCGCAGGCGAGCGCCAGCACCTTCCGCCCGGTGCTGGCGAGCTCGTCTCGCGCGGCGGCGTTCTTGGCGGCGTTGGTGCCCCAGATCGCCACATCGGCGCCGGCCGCGGCCAGAGCACGCGCCATGCCGAGGCCGATGCCGCTGTTGCCGCCCGTCACCAGGGCCACCTTGCCGGTCAGGTCGAAGGGCTTGTACATGCCGCTGCTCCCCATGCGGGTGAAATCAGAACTGGTAGCGCCTGAGGCCGCCGTCGACGGGGATGACGGTGCCGGTGATGTAGCCGGCGAGCGGCGAGGCGAGGAAGCACACCAGGCCGGCCACGTCCTCGGGCTCGCCGTAGCGGCCGACGGGGATCTCGTTCTCCGCCTGCCACTGCCGGTACTCGGGTGTGTAGTTGCGCCGGATCTGCTCGGAGTTGATGCGGCCCGGCGGAATGGAGTTGACGGTGATGCCGTGCTTGCCGACCTCGCGCGAGAGGCCCTTGGCCCAGGCGTGGATGGCGGCCTTGGCGCAGAACGCGCCGTTGATGCCCTCTGGCTCCGACTTGCCGGTGATGTTGATGATGCGGCCCCATTTGGCGGCGATCATCTGGTCGAGGAGGGCGTGGGTGAGCTGGCGCTGGCGCGTGAAGTTGAGCGTCATGGCCTCGCCCCACTGCTCCTCGGTGGCGTCGATCTTGAACGGCCGGCTGCCGCCCGCATTGTTGACGAGGATGGCAACCGAGCCGAGGCCGTCGAGCGCCGCCTTGGCGATGCGCGCCGGCGCGCCGTCGGCCACCAGGTTCTCCGTGATCAGCACGGGCTTGGGCCCGCCCGCCGCCGCGATCTCCCCGGCGAGCTCTTCCAGCAGGTTGCCGCGCCGCGCCACCAGCGCCAGCCGCACACCCTCGCGTGCGAGCCCCAAAGCGATGCCGCGACCGATGCCGATGCTGGCGCCGGTCACCAGCGCCGTCCTGCCCTTCAATGCGAGATCCATGCTCTCTCTCCTGCCTGCCGGCCGCCGATTGTGGCCATGGGCCGGCGAAGATCAATGGAAATTGCCCACATACCGGCTTCCACGCATCCGTGACTTGACCCCGCCGCCGGCCGGGGATAGCGATCGGCATGGCTGCCTTTCGCCGCGTGCTCGCACTGCTGATCGCCCTTGGGCTGGCGATGGCGCCGGTTGCGTCGGCGGCCACCATGACGGGCGGTGCCAAGGGCAACGTGCACGCGAGCAGCAAGGCCCATGACTGCGGCCATGGCGCCGCTGCGGACGAGACACCCTCGGATGTACAGCAGTCGGACGGCTGCTTGTCCGCGTGCTGCCATCCTATGGCGATCCTCGCCGAGGGCATGGCAGTCGCCGCGCGCCCCGCACAGACCTTCTCGCAACTCGCTGTTGCCGCCGTGCACCCGTTCGCGCGGCAGCCGGACCTGCCACCACCTCGGCGCGCCTGATTGCCGACATCGATGCTGCCAGCCCGCGTCGTCTGACGGCGCGGCAACATGCGTTTGCAATTGCGAGAGCGTGGCCATGCCAACCCTGCCCCTGACCCTGACCCGCCGCTCCCTGCTCCGGGGCGCGGCGGCCTGCGGCGCGCTGCCCTTCCTGCCGGCGGCCGCAGCACAAGCCCTCGACTTCACCTTGACGCCGCGACGCGCCTCGGCGCCACTCGCGGGCACGCGCTATCCCCCCACTGCGGTGTGGGCCTACAACGGCACCGTACCCGGGCCGGAGATCCGCGCCCGCCAGGGAGAACGCATTCGCATCAAGGTGGAGAACGCGCTCGAGGTAGACACCACCCTCCACTGCCATGGCATCCGCCTGCCCAATGCCATGGACGGCGTGCCGCATCTGACGCAGGCCCCCATCCAGCCCGGCACCGCATTCACCTACGAGTTCGACCTGCCGGACGCCGGCACCTACTGGTACCAC
>DASRDL010000560.1:0-3653 GCA_035652635.1 Hyphomicrobiaceae bacterium
CTGCTGCGCGCCTGGTCGCTGGTTTACGTCGGCAATATCATCGGCGCGCTGGGTACGGCGGCGCTGGTGTTTCTCTCCGGCCAGCACGCCCTGGGCGGTGGGGCCGTCGGCAAGACGGCGGTCACGATCGCGGCGGCCAAGGCCGCGCTGCCCACCGCGCAGCTCTTCTTTCTCGCCGTGCTCTGCAACGTGCTCGTCTGCCTGGCGGTGTGGATGTCGTTCGGCGCGAGGAGCACGACCGACCGGGTGATGGTCATCGTGCCGCCGATCGCCGCCTTCGTCGCCGCCGGCTTCGAGCACTCGATCGCCAACCTCTACTTCCTGCCCTACGCGCTGGCCATCAAGGCCTGGGCCGGGCCGGAGCTGTTGAGCGCGGTCGGGCAAGGCGCCGCCGCCTACGCCGGGCTCACGGCGTCGGCCGCCTTCCACAACATCGCCGTCGCCACCGTCGGGAACCTGGTCGGCGGCAGCCTGATGGTGGGTACGGTCTACTGGTTCGTGTATCTGCGCGGGCGCGCGTGAGCATTGCCGATGGCGGCCATGGATACGGAGCGCATCATTCGGCGGGGCCTGATCGTCATCGCGCTCGCCGGCCTCCTTCTCGGTCTGTGGGCGTCCATGGCCGGCTGGGGTGCGCTTGCCCGGTGGGCATGGGCGCTCGGGACGCTGCCCGTTGTAGGAGCGCTCCTCGTCTCGATGGCGCGCGACCTGCTGGCGGGCCGCATGGGAGTGGATGCGATCGCCTTCGTCTCCATGTCGGCCGCGCTCCTGCTCGGCGAGGGGCTCGCTGCCGTCGTGGTCGCCGTCATGTATGCGGGCGGCAATGTGCTCGAGGATCTTGCCGTCGCCCGTGCCGAACGCGACCTCAAGTCGCTCATCGACCGCGCGCCGCGGGTCGCGCACCGCCGGGCCGGGGCCGCGTTCGAGGAAGTTGCCGTCGAGCAGGTGGCGGTGGGCGATATTATCCTGGTGCGTGCCGGCGACATCGTTCCGGTCGACGGCGTGGTCGCCGGCGCCGCGGCGGTGATCGACGAATCGGCGCTGACCGGTGAGCCGATCCCGGTCGACCGCCGCCAAGGCGAGCCGGTCCGCAGCGGTACGCTCAACGCGGGCGAGACGTTCGAGCTCAGGGCCACCGCGACCGCCGGCGAGAGCACCTATGCCGGCATCGTGCGTTTGGTGACGGCGGCGCAGACCGCCCGCGCGCCGCTGATGCGCCTGGCCGATCGCTATGCGCTGCTGCTTCTGCCGATCACGCTCGGCGTGGCGGGCCTCGCCTGGCTCCTCTCCGGCGAGGCGATCCGAGGGCTGGCGGTGCTGGTCGTGGCCACGCCGTGCCCCCTCATCCTCGCCGCCCCGGTCGCGTTCATCGCCGGCGTGTCCCAGGCCGCCCGACTAGGCATTCTGATCAAGGGCGGAGGGCCGCTCGAGGCGCTGGCGCGGACGCACACCGTCATGTTCGACAAGACCGGGACGCTGACGGTCGGCGGCGCGCGCCTGCTGGCCGTCGAGACCGCGCCCGGCGAAAGCGCCGATGAGGTGTTGCGGCTGGCCGCCTCTCTGGAGCAGGCATCGCACCATGTGGTGGCGGCTGCCATCGTCGCTGCGGCGGCGACCAGGGGGCTGCGCCTCGAGATGCCGACGCGCGTGCAGGAGAGCATGGGCTCGGGGCTCGAGGGCGAGGTCGGAGGCCGGCAGCTGAAGGTCGGCTCCCACCAGCTGGTCTTCGGCTCGCGCCGGCCGGAGGAGTGGGCCAGCCGTGCGCTGAGGCGCGCCACGTGGCGCTCGGCGCTCTGCGTTTTCGTGGCCGCCGATGGCCGCAGCGTCGGCGCTCTGCTGTTGGGCGACGAGCTGCGCCGGGAGACGCCGCGCGCCGTCCAAGCCCTGCGCACCGCCGGTGTCGCGCGCATCGTCATGGTCACCGGCGACCGCACCGATGCCGCCGAGACGATCGGGGCGGCGCTCGATCTCGACGCGGTGCTGGCCGACCGCACGCCGTCCGACAAGGTCGATGCCGTCGCCGTCGAGCAGCGCCGGCACCCGACCCTGATGGTCGGCGACGGCATCAACGATGCTCCCGCGTTGGCCAAGGCCGATGTCGGCGTTGCCATGGGTGCGCGCGGCGCGAGCGCCTCCTCGCAGGCGGCCGATGTGGTGATCGTCGTCGACCGGCTCGACCGCGTCTCCGATGCGGTGGCAATCGCCCGCCGGGCGCGCCGCGTGGCGATGCAGAGCATCGTCGCCGGGATGGCCTTGTCGGCTGTGGCGATGGGTGCCGCCGCGCAGGGCTGGCTGACCCCCGTGGCCGGCGCCCTCACCCAGGAGGCCATCGACGTGGCCGTGATTCTCAACGCGTTGCGCGCCCTGACACCGGGCCGCAGGATCGGCCGCAAGAGCATGGCACCCGCGGCCGCGGTTCGGCTGCGCGAGGACCATGAGCGGCTGGAGGTATCGCTCGACCGGCTGCGGGCGATCGCCGATGCCCTCGACGATGCCGAGGCTCGGGCGGCCGTGGTCCTGATCCTGGAGGCCAACCGGATCGTCGCGCACAAGATCGTGGCGCACGAGCGCGACGACGAGAGCGCGGTCTATCCGCGCCTCTCCAAGCTCTTGTCGGATGGCCACGGGCTCTCGGCCATGAGCCGCGCGCACCGCGAGATCATCCACCAGGCGCGGCTGCTCGACCGCCTTGCCGACGGACTCGAGGCGAGCGAGGCGGACCGGTACCTGATACGGGACGCCCAGCGGGTGATCGAATCGATCGAGGCCCTGGTGCGCATTCACAACGCCCAGGAGGAGGACATTTACGAGCACGCATCGGCCGGCTGACATGGGCGCCGAGCCTCGGCAGCACGTTGCCCGCGCACTCTCCCCGGATGCACCGCTCGCGCCGCCAACGTTCTCTCCCGAACGTCATTCAGCCGCAGCCGTGGGTGTGAAGCGGCAGAACGGATGGGCAGTGCCTGCTAGACTAGGTCGTGGAATTTCTCCTGGACCTTGGGCGTTGTAAGTGCATCCGTCTGACGAAGGCGGTATAGTGGACAGGGCGCCCTGCACCCCGCACCCGGGGCGCCCTGTCACTTTCTACTCGCACCGGATTGTGCGAAGCCCGTGGCGGCCGCTGGTTTTGTAGGCGGTTCTCGGATGCTGGGGCGGCCATGTCGCGAGAAGCGTCTGCGCCTGTGCTGCTGGCCTTAGGGCTGGCGATGGTGATGGCGCCTTGCCCGACCGGGGGCGGGGGCCAGGTCGTCCATGCCGGCGAGCAGCGGGCCGCGGCCCCGGCGGAGCTTGCGGCCGTCACCGTCGATCGCGAGATTGCGCCGGTCTTCAGGCGCCCGCTCGGAGACGGAGCGGCCGAGCTCGAGCTGCTTCTGGCCCAGAACACGGCGCCGGATGCCCCGGCGGAGCGCGGCGAGACCGTTCTCGCAGGCTTCCCGATGTCGCAGCCCGAGAGCGTCGAGGAGGAAGTGGCCAAGGTCCACAAGCTGGAGATCGTGCGGCGCTTCACCATTCAGTCGCTCGCCAGGCGCATCGTGATCTTTCGCCTCGAGGAGGGCCGCTCGGCGGCCGACCTCGTCGCCGCACTGAAAAAAGACGCGCGCGTCGTCAGCGCCCAGGTCAATGCCCTCTATGGCCAGCCGCCGGCGCAGACC
>DASRDL010000561.1:0-3095 GCA_035652635.1 Hyphomicrobiaceae bacterium
CTCTGGATCTGGGCATGATAGTGGAAGCCCAGCCAGTAGGACAGCCAGTCGCCCAGCGCCGCGCCGATCGCCGCCGCGGCGACGATGGTCCAGAAGATGAGCGGATCGGCGGCGCCGATGATGGTGCCGATGCCGACCAGCATGGCCCAGAACGGCAGGATCAGCGACACGAACGCCAGGGATTCGCCGAACGCCAGACCGAACACGATGAAGGCCGCCAGGTTCGGATGCAGGCGCACGAACTCCAGCACCGTGTTGGTGAACTCTGCTAACCCCATGGTGCCCTGCCTCCCGCCCCAGCCGGGCGAGCAAGGCCCGAGCGGCCGCCGTTTGTCAACGGCAGCGGCCGGAAATGCACGAGGGAGGGCAGCGCCGGGGATTCGGCCGCGTTAAGCAGAACGGCGTTTGGGCAGGCTTTTCGCCGCATTTGGCGTTGTCGGAATGGTTTCTTTTCGGTAAATGCCCTCGGTCGAGCCGGTCGAGGGTGTGTCTTGGGCTCCGCTTCACACGTCGTTGAGTTCGCGTCGACGCGCCGGTGGCCGGCGATCTTCGTGCTCGCCGCCGCCAACCTCGGCTTGATCCTCGTCGTCGCTAGCGGCTTCAGCGCCGTCGGCGACGTGGTGGCGCCGTTGACGGGCCATCTCATCGGCTTCGGACTTGCCGCCGGCCTCGCGCTGATCGTGCGCCGCTGGATGCTCACCCTGCTGGGCGCGGGCGTCGCCGCCACCCTGGGCCTGCATGCCTGGCTGGGGCTGGCCTCGTGCTGCCGTGCGCCGGCGCCCGAGGCGGCCGGGCCGGTCACGCGCATCGCCGCTGAGGGCGCCACGCAACGCTTGTCGGTGCTCACGCTCAACACCTGGGACAAGCTTCGCGACCCGCGGTCCATAGAGAGCTATCTTGCGACCGCGCCCGCCGACGTCGTCATTCTCTCCGAATTCGGCGAGCCCAAGGGCGCACTGCTCGCCGGGGTCAGGGCGATCTATCCCTACCAGACGAGCTGCGCCGACGGCTGGCATTGCTCACTGGCACTGCTGTCGCGAGTTCCGCTCGAGGCATCGGGTCAGGGTCGCATTCCCGACGGCGGACCGGACTTCGTGTGGGCACGGCTCGGCCGCTCGCTGACCGTCGTCGGCACCCACGTGCACCGGCCGAGCCGCAACCCCTGGCGGCACGAGCGGCAGATGGCGGCGCTCGCGCGCTTCCTGCGCCAGATCGACGGGCCGGTCGTCGTCGCCGGCGATCTCAACGCTTCGCCCTGGTCGGCTGCGTTCCGGCAGCTGCGCATCACTGCCGGCCTCATCCCGACGGCCGTGCTGCTGCCGACTTGGCCCGCATGGCCGGTGGCCCTGCCGCAGGCGGCGCTCGATCACATTCTCGTGTCGCCGGACATCGCCGTCGTCGGGGCGGGCACCGGACCGGCCGTGGGCTCCGACCATCTGCCGGTCTGGGCGCTCATCGACTACCGCAGGGCCGCACCGGAGCCCGCCCCTCTACTGCTGCACCGCCTGATCTCACGCCTTGCAGCGGCGAGCCCGCATCTCGGCGGCGAGCTCCTTGGCGACCTCGGCGGCGAACATGTTGGCGCGGGAAACCTGCGCCGGTGACATGGCCTTGCCCTCGGGCCCGCGCAGCGCCTTGGGCACGCTGTCGGCCTCGCGCCGGCCGATCGCCAGCTCCTCGCAGCTCAGCTCCTTCTTGCGGCTGCGGAAGGCGAACAGGCGCACGCCGGAGGCATGCGCCGCGGGCGTGGACGGCTCTTTGACCCACTTCTTGTCCTGATCGTCGAGCATCGCCTTCAAGGTCGCCTGGCGCTGGCCGACGCACTCGGGGCTGTCGTCGATGCAGGAGAGGCCCGCGCGCTCGTCGAAATCGAGTCCCGAGCAGGCGCTGGCGGCGAGGCCAAGGGCAATCAGCAGGGCCGTTGGTCCGGTGCGGCTCGTTGCGGATAGGCTCGGGCGCATCGTTTCCCCTTGAGGTTTCGGGCTGGAGACCATAGAAGGCACGCGTATGGCCGAGCTGTGACACGGCTGCTACCACGCAAGCGCCGAGGCGGCTATTTCACGGGATTCGCCGCCCGTTTCAATGACTACCTGTCCAGACGAGTAGGGAGTGACACCATGGCCCACGCGATCCGCATCCATCAACACGGCGGCCCCGAGGCGATGAAGTGGGAAAGCGTGGAGGTGGGGGAGCCGGGTCCCGGCCAGGTGAAGCTGAAGCAGCACGCGGTCGGGGTCAATTACATCGACATCTATCAGCGGTCCGGGCTCTACAAGATGCCGTTGCCGTTCGTGGCCGGCTCGGAGGGCGCCGGCGAGGTGGTGGCGGTGGGGCCCGGCGTCACCGACTTCAAGGTCGGCGACCGCGGCGCCTACGCTGGGGCCATCGGCGGCTATGCCGAGGAGCGTCTCATGCCGGCCGACCGGCTGGTGAAGCTGCCCGACAGTATCGACTACAAGACCGGCGCCGCCATGATGCTGCAGGGCATGACGGTGCGCTACCTGCTGCGCCAGACCTACAAGGTAGGTCCCGGCACCACCATGCTGTTCCACGCCGCGGCCGGCGGCGTCGGCCTCATTGCCTGCCAGTGGGCACGCCACCTCGGCGCCACCGTCATCGGCACGGTCAGCACGCCGGAGAAGGCCGAGCTCGCCAAGGCGCACGGCTGCACGCACGTCATCAACTACCGGACCGAGGACTTCGTGAAGCGCACGCGCGAGCTCACGGGCGGCCAGGGCGTCGACGTGGTCTACGACGCGGTCGGCAAGGACACCTATCCCGCCTCGCTCGATTGCCTGAAGCCCCTGGGCCTGTGGGTGAGCTTCGGCAATGCCTCGGGCGCCATCACCAACTTCGACCTGCTGCTCCTGTCGGCCAAGGGCTCGCTCTATGCGACGCGGCCGACCCTCGGCACCTACGTGGCCAAGCGCCCCGACCTGTTGGCCAATGCCGCCGACCTCTTCGACGTGGTCGGCAAGGGCATCGTCAAGATCAACGTCAACCACACCTATCCCTTGAAGGATGCCGCCAAGGCGCACGCCGATCTCGAGGCCCGCAAGACCACCGGCTCCATCGTGCTGCTGCCGTAACTCCTC
>DASRDL010000562.1:0-4703 GCA_035652635.1 Hyphomicrobiaceae bacterium
CGAGCGTGGCATTCATCAGCCGCACCATCTCCTTGGCGTCGCACACCGCCGTCACCGTCATGTTGGGCAGCGCCCGCATGATGGCGATGTCCTCGATGGCGAGGTGGGTCGGCCCCAGCGGCGCATACACCAGCCCGCCGCCGTTGCCGATCAGGCGGACGGGCAGGTTGTGCAGGCACAGATCGACCGCCACCTGCTCGTAGCCGCGGCGCGTGATGAAGGTGGCGATGGTGTTGATGTAAGGCATGAAGCCCTCCATCGCCATGCCGGCCGCCATGCCGATGACGTTGGCCTCCGTGATGCCCTCCATGTACCAGCGCTCGGGCATCTCCTTCTTCATGTCGGCGAGCAGGCCGGGGCTCAGGTCGGAGCCGATGAACACCACGCGCTCGTCCCGCCTGGCGAGCTCATGGACCATGTTGAGGCAGGTTTGGCGCATGGCTCACTCCAGGGCGGCATAGAGCTTGGCGACGACGTCCTTGGCGATCTTGGACTTGTGGTGCCAGTTGGCATCGCCCTCGGCAAAGGCGATGCCCTTGCCCTTCACCGTATGGCAGACGATGGCGCTCGGCCGGTCGTCGGCCAGCGGCAGCCTCCGGAACGCCCGGCGCAGGGCATCCACGTCGTGGCCGTCGACCTCGATGGCCGCGAAATTGAAGGCGCGCCACTTGTCCAGGAGCGGCTCGAGATCCTGGATCTCGCGGGTGGGGCCGGCCGACTGGATCTTGTTGTAGTCGATCACGGCCGTCAGGTTCGCGAGCCTGTGCTTGCCCGCACACATCGCCGCTTCCCACACCGAACCCTCGTTGATCTCGCCGTCGCCCATCACCACGACGACGCGGCTGTCGCGCCTCTGCATGCGCGCGGCGAGCGCCATGCCCACGCCCACGGACAGGCCGTGGCCGAGCGCGCCGGTGGAGGCCTCCACGCCCGGCACCTTGCCGGCTTCGGGATGGCCGCCCAGGATCGAGTTGCGCCGACAGAAGCCGTCGAGCTCCTCGAGCGGGAAAAAGCCCTTCTCCGCCAGCACGACGTAGAGCGCGATGCAGCCGTGGCCCTTGCTCAGGATCATGCGGTCCCGGTCGCGCCACTTCGGCTCGTCCGGGCGGTAGCGCAGGATGTCGTCGTAGAGCACGCGCATGATCTCGATGAGCGACATGGACGAGCCGACGTGGCCGCGTTCGCCGCCCGCCAGTGCCCGCACCACCAGGCGGCGCAGATGCTTGGAGCGCTCGTCGAGCGGCGGGCTCGCGCGCTCGAGCCCTGCTGCCTGGGCCGTGGCCATCGCCTAGTCCTCCACTTTCCGATCGAGCGCGTCGAGAAACGCCCGCGCTGCCGCGAGCTGCCTCCTCTTGGCCTCGCCCCAGCTCCCGTCGGCGCCCGCCAGCTGGCGCCGCCGCCAGCGCTCGGGGATGAACTCGTTGAGCAGGATCAGCACCCAGCGCAGGCCGAACAGCGGCAGCAGGGCGGCGAGCCGGGTCTCGAAGCGACTGCCCTCGCCGTAGACACCCGCGATGGAGCGGCGGAAATGCCGGCGCCGGGGCGCATCCAGCGGCCTGCCGGGATGCAGCAGGATGTCGGCCGTCAGCTTCACGGGATCGTCCCAGCCGAAATACTCGAAGTCGATGAACGCGAGCGATCCGTCCGCGCGGCGCAAGCTGTTGTGAAAGCCGAAATCGGAGGGGACCAGACTGCGCCATTCCTGCGGTAGCTCCGCTGCGAAATCAAGGCCCCTGGCCTCCATCTGCGCCTTCGCATGGGCGATCCGGCGGGCGAGCTGTGGCGCGAAGGCGTCATCGAGAAAGCGGGCCAGTGCCGGCTCGTCGGGCGCGAGTGCGCGCAGCCGCGCGAGGCGCTCGCCCAGCTGGCGCTCGATCTCGCGGCCGGACAGGCAGGCCTCGGCCGCCGGCGGCTGCTCGGCCGCCGCCGGCATGGTGCGCAGGGCGTGCACGGCCGCGAGGAATGCGACGGCGGCATCGATGTCGGCGTCGCCGACAGCCGTCACCTCGCTGCCCTCGATCCAGGTCAGCAGCGCGTAGCCGCGCGCACGGTCGACGCCCACCACCTGCGGCACGGTCGCGACGCCGCCCGCCGCCATCAGGCGCAGTGCACCGACCTCGGTGCCGAGCCGGTCGCGCGGATCATCGGCCCGCGACGGGTACTGCTTCAGCGCGTACGTCTCCCGCCCGCGGGCCACGCAATAGACGCGGCTGTTGCGTCCGCCGCCGATCAGGTGGCGCACCTCGAGGCCCGCGCCGAGCAGCGCCCGGGCCACGTCGGCGGCCTGCGCGACGCCTGGTTCAGGCATGTCCAAAGATCCACTCCTCGACAGCGGCCCAGGTCGGGCACGCGGCATAGCCGGCGATGCGCCCGGCTTGCCCGGCCCCGTTCGAGAACAGGATGCGCTCGACGCCCGGCGGGAAGCCCGGATCGGTCAGCACCTCCTCCAGGTCGTCGATGAAATGCGTGCAGGAGAGGGAGGCGATGCGTCCGAGCTTGTCGGCGCGCGTGCTCTCGAAGAACACGCGCTCGCGCGGCACGGCGAGATCGCTGAAGAAGCCCTGTCGCGTCATCCAGTCGAGGGCCGCCTGGCGCAGGTTGACCCGGTGGGGATCGTAGTGCCCGTACTCGGTCTTGTGGCTGACGATCGCGACCGGCAGCCCCGCGGCCCGACAGCGCGCGAGGAATGCCGCCACGCCCGGGAACATGGCGGCCTCGGCGATGCCCTTGCCGTACACCTCGCCCTGCAGCTTCTGCCAGGCGATCTCGCCGTCGGGAAGCCGGCGGATGTGGTCGCGGATCGCCTGCTTGCCCTCGCCTCGGAAGTCCTCGCCGATCAGGCCGCGCCGGCGTGCAACGACCCGGAACACCGCATCGTAGGTGATGATGGTGTTGTCGAAGTCGATGCCGATCAGCATTCCGCTCGTCGTCCCCCTCCTCATCGCGGGTGCGACTGCCTGCGACATCACTTGGGGCCGGTGCAGATGACGAACAGGTAGTGCGCCATGGGGTGGGAGCCCGCATGCACCATCTCGTCATTCATCGAGAACAGGAACACGCGCGTGAAGTAGCGCTCGAGCAGTGCCTTGAGCTCGTCGCCACTCTTGCAGTTGACGGGCAGAGTCCCGTCCCCGAGCGAGGCATGGACCTGCGACTCGGCCGACGGCGTGCCGATGATGAGCACGCCCTCGTCCTCCAGAGAGCCGCGCAGGTTGGCGAGGTAGGCGTGCTCGTCCTCGCCCCGCATGCGCTCGATCACGTCGAGGCTGTAGATGGCGTCGTGCTTGTAGGGGAGCGTGTCGAGCACGATGTCGTGCACGTAGGCGTCGATCGGCCAGCGCTCGCTGCGGCGCTGGCGCACGTCCTCGATCAGGCGCGGGTCGAAGTCGTAGACCGTGACCCGGTCGACCTCCTGCAAGACGATGCGCGTGCCGAAGGCATCGCCGCATCCCACCTCGCCCACGAACTTGCGGCCCTTGAGCATCTTGGCCACGAACTTGTAGCGCGAGAGCAGGAACACGAGCCGGCGCGGGTCCTCGTGCCAGATCTCGTTGGTGACGAGGCCGAGGCTGGTGAGGCCGATCTCGTTCTTGAGCTCCAGCACGCGTTCGGCGCGACGGCTATAAGCGTCGAGCGCAACGGGGACCTGCGCGTACGCGGCGAGCCCCTTGGTCGTCTCGTGCAGGCCGATGGCAGGCGCGAGGCGCTCGCCGCCCGCCTCGGACGACGGCCCATCGCGCAGGCGGCTGCCGGCCGGATGCGCCTTTGCCGCACCCCGCACGGCCTCGAGATGCTTCGCATCGTCGATGCCGCGCCGCCGGCGCTGGCGCTGGCGAACGATGCGCGCGGCCGAATACTTGTAGGCGTCTCGGGCGATGTCGTCGTTGACCTTGAGCACGAACAGGACGCTCGAGGCGAGCCCCCTGGGCAGCGTCTTGCGTGTGCCGCGTGCCAACATGTTGGCGCCGAAGCAAGCGGCGCCCAGGAACAACCCGCTCAGGACCAGCGCCGGAATGCCGGTAGCCGGGTTCTGCTGTGCGGCCGCGCCCAGCCGCATCATGGTGCAGACCACGCTCCAGCGGAAATTGCTGGCCGGCACGAAGTGCACCTCGCGCGTCTCCGCGGCGGGTCGCAGCAGGCGCGGAGCGTGGAAGGCGATGCTGGCGCCGAAGCCCTTGGAGTCGGCACCCTGGCGCCGGTTGTTGACCGCCACCAGGATTTCGCCGCCCGGCTTCATCAGCGGCGCCACCCGGTCGATCAGCTCGTCCGCCTGTGCCATCTCCCCCTCGGTCAGCTCGAGCAGGCACAGGTCGAACTGGGCCGCCATGGCCTCGTAAGCCTCGGCGGGATTGAGCAGGAACGGCGTGGTGCGGATACGCACCGCCTTCTCGCCGCCGTCGGCGAGCGAGGCGGTGAAGACGGTGGGCACATCGGAGATCATCAGCAGCCGGCTGCTGCGCTCGCTGAGGAAGGGCCCCAGCTTCCTGATGATCTGCCGGTAGTCCGGCCAGCGCGGATGCCAGGGGCGCACGCTCGGCGGCCGACCGAACATGGCGAAGCGCATCTTCTCCACGACCCAGTCGGCGATCCAGCTCTCCTGCGTGGCTGCGCCAGGCAGGCCCAGCACCAGGCGCCACTCGTCGAGGTCGAGCTTCTTGCCGGTGGCCTCGTGGAAGGAGGCGAGCGCCCCGCGCCAGTAGGGA
>DASRDL010000563.1:0-4852 GCA_035652635.1 Hyphomicrobiaceae bacterium
CCGCCCGTCCAGCAGGCCGGCCAGCTCGCTCATCTCGATGAGCGAGAGCTGAGGGGCGGCGAACACCACCACGTCCACCTTGTCGCCCTTGGCCGCATAGGTTGCATAGAACGCCTCCAGGTCGGCGCTGCCGATGCGGACGGGCGGCGGCACCGGCCGGCCGTGGAAGGCATCGGCGATGGTCGCCGCCTCGGGCGTGATGCCCGGCATGTGGAAGAGCGCCACCGAGCCGAAGCTCGCCAGCGCGGCCCCGAAGTGCTTGAGCTCGTCGGAGCCCGGCACGCGCTCGAGCCCGCTCACCACGGGCACCTGCCAGTAGCTGTTGGCGATGCGGCCGACGATGCCGCCGAGCGCGCCCCAGTCGGCGAGGTCGCGCGGGCCGACATCCGGCTCGACCACGAGGTGGCAGGTGCCGGCGCGATGCTCATCGAGGTGGTAGCCATAGCGCGGCGTGCGCCCGGTGAGGCCCGCAGCCAGCGCCGAGGGCCCGCCCTCGAAATTGCTGCGCGCGCCCATCACGCTGTTTGAGTAGATGGCGACGCCGGTGTCGCCCAGCGCCAGGTGCTCGCCGCGCACCGGCGGCAGGATGGTCTGGTAGTTGATGCAGGTGTTGGTCATCAGCACACCGAGGGCCTCCAGCGCGCGCGCCGCGCGCACCTCCAGGTCGGCCATGGCCTCGGTCTGCCCGAGGCGCCTGTAGGAGGCGAGATCGAGCCCGCGGGGATCGGTGATGGTGGGCACGCGCACGCGGCGCTCCGGCGCAGGGCTGGCGGCGAGGCCCTCGAGCCAGGCGACGCCCGACGGCCCGAGGCTCTCGGTATCGGCCATCACGTGCGCCTGGGCGACGGGCACGGTGTCGGCGGCGTCGAAGAACTCGCCGACCGCCAGCTGGTGGCGCACCGCCCACTGGCGGACGGGGCCGTGGGCGCCCGCCAGCATCGCCTGCTCCTCCTCGCTCAGGCGCATGGGATCAACTGCTACCGGTGTGCCGAGGCTCGGCTACTTCTTCGCCGGCTCCGCCGCCATGGCAGCCTTGAGCACGGGCGTGATGCGCGCCATCTCCGACTCCACCAGCTTCTGCAGTCCGGCCGGACCGCGCTCGGCGGCGGGCGGCGCCGTGCTGCCGAGATCGACGTAGCGCTTGGTGACGTTGGGGTCGTCGAGAGCCTTGCTCAGGGCGGCGGCGAGCTTGTCGACGATCTCCTTGGGCGTATCCTTGGGTGCCACCATCGCGTTCCAGGCGCTGAAGATGAAGTCGACACCCGCCTCCTTGGTGGTGGGGACGTCGGGCAGGCTTTCCAGCCGCGCCGGCGCCGCGACGGCATAGACCTTGATGGTGCCGCCCTTGATCTGCGGGATGACGTTGAGCGACTGGTCGACCATGTAGTCGATCTGGCCGCCGACCAGGTCGTTGAGCGCCGGATTGGTGCCGCGGTAGGCGACCAGCGCCGGCTTCAGGCCGAACATGGAGTTGAAGAGCGTGCCGGACACATGGCTGATCGAGCCGACGCCGGCGTGACCGTAGCTGAGCTTCTCCGAGTTGGCCTTGAGGTAGGCGAGGAACTCCTTGAGGTCCTTGGCTTCGGTCGTCTTCTTGGCGACGATCGCCTGCGGCGTGTAGTTGCAGATGCCGATCTGGGCGAAGCTCTTGGCCGGATCGTACTTCAGGTTGGGATAGAGCGCCGGCGCCGCCGACTGCGTGCCCATGTTGCCGACGCCAATGGTGTAGCCGTCGGGGGCTGCCTGGGCGACGCGGGTCATGCCGGTGGTACCGCCCGCGCCGCCGACGTTCTCCACCACCAGCTGCTGGCCGAGCGTATGCGACATGTGCTCGCCGAGGAGGCGCGCGACGACATCGGTGGGGCCGCCGGCCGCGAACGGAACGATGACGGTGATGGTCCGGTTGGGGTAGGCCGTCTGGGCCGACGACGCATGGGCAAAGCCGACAGCCAGGACGGCCAGCACGACGAAGAGCACAGGCTTGCGCATTTCCTTCCTCGAGATCCCGGCGGCATCGCGTTCACACCCGCACCGCCCTTGGTTCGGCTCGAGCCTAACACCCCCATGTCGGCGAAGTCACGGGAGCGAACGCCGCAAGCCGTCGGGCCGGCCGAAAGCCGCGTTTCCTCTCGGGAAAATAAATCCTGTGGATAACCCCGATCGCGCCTTGACGGCTTTGGCCGGGGACGCGCGAAACTCGGGCGGTGCTGGGCTGGGCGCGGAACGCCGCGCGCGGGGATCACATGAGGCCAGGGATCGAGCGGGAGCCGGAGCTCAGGCTGGAGCTCACCCAGGCCGAGCTGCAGCGCGTGCGCACGCACCCGGCCCTGACCGGCCTGTCGGCCGGCGAGCCGGTCACCCACACGCGGCACTCCATCTGTTTCGACACGCCGGATCACAGGCTGAGGGGTGCCGGGATCGCCCTTCTGCTGCAGTCGGACGGCGCCGGCTGGCGTCAAACCGTGACGGGCAACGGGCATTCCCGGCGGCCGGTCGCGGCCGGCGCCGTACCGCGGCCGCGGCCCGACCTGGAGGCCATCGGCGACCGCCGCATCCGCCGCAAGGTCGAGCGGGCCCTCGACCGGGCGCCGCTCGAGCCCGTGTTCGAGACGCTCGTCGAACGCACCACGCGTCAGCTGCGCTCAGGTGCCGGAGAGATGGAGCTGGCGCTCGATGAGGGCGTCGTGCGGGCCGGCGACGCCCAGGAAGGGGTGTGCGCCGCCGAGCTGGAGCTCAAGTGGGGCGCACCCGACTGCCTGCTGCAGGCGGCAACGCAGCTGTTCGGGACCACGTCCCTGCGACTGGCCGACGGCAGCACGCTGGAGCGCGGCTACAGCTTGGCGATCCGCCCGACAGCCGCCCGTACGCCGCCGCGTCGCATCGAACCCCCGCAGCTCGCCTCTGGCGATACCTGCGCCGAAGCGCTGACGCGCATCGTGGAAAGCGCAACGGCACAGATCGTGGCCAACCGCACCGCCGTGCTCGAATCCGAGGACCCGGACGCCGCGCACCAGCTGCGCATCGGCCTGCGCCGGCTGCGCAGCGCGCTGCGCGCCTTCCGTCCGCTTGCCGACACTCCGGGCCTGCGCGAGCTGGAAGGCCGCGCCCGGGCGCTTGCCCGCAGCGTCGGCGAGCTGCGCGACGCCGACGTGCTGATCGACGACATCTTCGCTCCAGCGGTCGCCGCGCTCGACGGCAATGGCGGTGTGGCGCGGCTGCGGCAGGCCCTGGCGGCCAACCGGATCCGCGCGCGCGAGCGGGCGCGGGCCGATCTGTGCGGCGAGCAATGGTCGGTACTGCAGCTCCATCTCGCCCTGTGGCCGCGCACCATCGCGGGCTTCGAGGAGCTCGCCACGCCGGTGACGAAGCTCGCCCGCTCCGCGCTCAAGAAGCAGTGGCGCAAGGTCGCCGACAGCGGCCGGCGCCTCGGGGAGCTGACGGTGGAGCAGCGTCACGCCATGCGCAAGGACCTCAAGTCGCTGCGCTATGCCGCCGAGTTCTTCGCCACCCTGTTCCCGGCGCAGGCCGCACGCCGCTTCATCAAGGAGGTGAGGGGGCTGCAGGAGGCGTTCGGCTACCTCAACGACGTCGCCGCCGCCGAGCGGCTGGTGGCGATCTGCGAGGCCCACTGCGGCGCCGATCTCGACGCCCGCCGGGTCGCCGGCTTCGTGCTCGGATGGCACAACGCCGAGGCGGCGCGCGCCTGGAAGGACGCGCACAAGGGCTGGCAGCGGCTCGCCAGGGGCCCGCGCTTCTGGGCGTGACCCGGCGGGCCCGCCCGATGGCTCTCCCGACGAAGCGGCAGCCGCGCGATGGGGTCCGGGCGGCGGCCCGGCTTGGCGCCGGAGGTTGCCGGCATGCTACGGTGCCGGCCAACCAGACCAAGCCGCCGGCGCGTGTCAGGAGCCTGGCGGCCATTCCGGGAGACGCCCTTGAGCCAGCCTTTGCAGGTCGCCGAAGCCCAAGCGCAGTTCAACCCGCTGTCGCCGGAATTCATCCGCGATCCCTATCCGCACTACCATCGGCTGCGCGCGGCCGACCCCGTCCACCGCTCGCCGCTCGGCTTCTTCGTCGCCAGCCGCCACGCCGACGTGAGCCTCGTCCTGCGTGACAAGCGCTTCGGCAAGGACTTCGTCGGCCGCATGACACGGCGCTTCGGCGCCGAGATTCTCGACGAGCCGGTCTACCGCAGCATGCGCCACTGGATGCTGCAGCAGGACCCGCCCGATCACACGCGCCTGCGCGGCCTGGTGGTGAAGGCCTTCACCGCCCGCCGGGTCGAGGACATGCGCCCGCGCATTCAACAGATCGTCGACGCGACGCTCGACCGTGTGGCGCCGCAGGGCCACATGGACCTGATCGCCGACTTCGCCTTCCGCCTGCCGGTGACCGTGATCTGCGAGATGCTCGGCATCCCGCAGGAGGAGCACGAGATGTTCTTCACCGGCGCGCGCGCCAGCGGCCGCCTGCTCGATCCCGTGCCGCTCTCCCGCGCCGAGCTCGATGCCGCCAACAGCGCCAACCTGGCGAGCGCGGAATACTTCCGCCACCTCTTCGAGCTGCGCCGGCGCGAGCCCGGCGACGACCTTACCACACAGCTGGTGCGCGCCGAGGAGGAGGGCAGCCGGCTCTCCAACGAGGAGCTGACGGCCAACATCATCCTGCTGTTCGGCGCCGGCCACGAGACCACGGTGAACCTGATCGGCAACGGCCTGTTGGCGCTCCACCGCCATCCCGACCAGCTGCGGCTGCTGCGCGAGGACCCCACGCTCGTCGCCAACGCCGTCGAGGAGTTCCTGCGCTACGACTCCTCGGTGCAGCTGACCGGGCGGGTGGCGCTGGAGGACGGCAT
>DASRDL010000564.1:0-3004 GCA_035652635.1 Hyphomicrobiaceae bacterium
CCTGCACGGCAAGCCCGAGCTCGTCGTCGATGCCACCGACCCGAAGGCCGTCGAGCGCGCCGCCCGCTGGCTCGAGGCGCAGCGCGCCCGGTTCGGCCCGCACATGACGCTGGGCATCGGCGGTCCGCGCGAGAGCGAAGCACCGGGCATCTACGGACCCGCCAAGGCGCTGATCGACACCCTGCTGCGACAGACTTGAGCGAGCCGCCGTCGCGCGGCGGCCTGTTCGCCGCGGAACAGCGTCCGCCCCGGCAATCCGTTAGGAAACAGGGGATGGTTTCGGCTCGGCACTGTTGCCGAGAGGCCGCACCCGGGTTCCAAGCGTCGCACGGCCTCTGTGCCGGCGACGGGGCGGGGGATAACCTCCCGTTCGTTGCCAGGGAACGGAATAGCCCACCGATTCAAGCCGCTGGCGAGGAGCGTGGCGTGGCGGTGGTGCGCGAATCAGGCGACAAAGGGGCAGCTTTCGGCTGCAGCATATGGAAAGCGAATGCCATGAAGATTCCCGAGCAGGTCACCGAGACGGAGCTGGGTGCAGGGGGCGAGCCTTGGCTGGGGGGCGGCCTGCTGCCGGAGGGCAACGCGCAACTCGAGCTGCTCTACGGGCTGCTCGACAAGCCCTGGTTCTGCCGCCGCCACAACGTGCTGTTCGAGCTGCGCGACAGCGGCCAGCGGCAGATGCTCTGCATCATGAAGGGCGGGGCGCTGGCGGCGACATGGACGACCGAGGGGCAGACGCTGGTGTTCTGTCCCGCCGGCGACGGTGCCGAGGAGCGCGCCGAGACGCTCAACTGTGCCATCTCCGTCACCTGCGACTTCCTCGACCACGCCAGGGTGAAGCCCAAGCCGGCCTCGGCGCCGCTCGCCGCCCACTGACCGGCCGACCCCGCCGACGCGACCGGCGGCTCGCCGCGCGCTTTGGCGCGCCCGCGAGCAACACAATTTCAGCCATTTGCCGACAAGATCGCCTGCCATGAGCGCGACGGCCGTGCCGTGACGGCCGGACGGACGGGGATCGGACAGTTGCGTGCGTGCCTTCTCATGGCCGGTCTCATCATGATGACGGGGCCCGCGGGTGCCACCACCTCCGGTCCTGTCCGCGACGCCGTCGACGGCGTCATCATCCATGCCATCAGCGGGCCCTCCTGCTCGGGCGGCGAGCTCAGCTTCTCGGGTGCGCCGGGCGATGCTGCGCGCTGGAAGCGCTTTTTCGATCACCACCCGTTCCTCGGCATCCACTACGTCATCGATCGCGACGGCGTCGTGCTGGCGAGCACGCCCGAGAATCGCGTCGCCAACCACGCCCTCGACAACAACGACACCACCATCGGCATCGAGCTGGTGCACAACGGCGATGGCGAGGAGCCGTTCGGCGCGCGCCAGATCGAGGCGCTGATCGGGCTGTTGCGCGCTATCCGCGCGCGCCATCCGATGCCCGTGGAGAGCATCAAGGGCCACGCCGACGTGGACCACCGCACGTTCCGCTGCGGCGGCAGGGTCTACAAGACGAAGATGGACCCCGGCGCCAACTTCCCGTGGGCGCGGGTGCGGGCGGCCCTGCGCGGCGCGCCCACCCTCGTGGCCGGGCCTGCCCCCGCCACCCGCCGGCCGCGGCCGGCCGCGCAGCTGCGGCCCGGCATCGATCCCACGCACTGAGCCCTGGCGCCAAAGTGTCGCTGGCCGCACCGGCGCCGGCTGATCCAGATCAATTGTCGCGGCCGCCGGTCGGCGCAGTGTGCGTCCATGCTGAGCATCGCCGACAGACTGGACGACGTGAGCCGCCGCATCGACGACGGCGAGCGCCGCCTGGCCGAGCTGCAGGAGGCGGGCGCGAAGGATGCGGTGGCGGCGGTGCTGATCGAGAACGTCATTGCCACGCTCAAGCTCCTGCGCGAGCACAGGGTGCGGCTGGAGCGGCACCTGGCCGCGACCACGACGAGGCGGAGCGACGCCTGAGGGGCGCGGCGCCCGCGCCCAGCGTATTTGACACCGCGCCCGATTCGGGCCTCACCGATTGGTGAGGCGGCATGGGCGGTCTTCGTTTGGCCACATCCATGGCCCGAGCTATAAGCCGCCGGTGGATCGTGGGCGGACTCGGGAGGGGCCATATCCGAGCCGACGGAGAGCACTCGCCCGGCGCGTTCGACCACCGCGTTCAGTGCTTGCCGGCCGGGGAGCTCGGGCGAGCTCGGTGTCGCAACGGACGACCCCGGGCCGGGCAGGTCGACTTGAAGGGCGTATGTGGCGGCAACCCGCGTCGATCGATGGAGGGCAAGCGAGCATGAGGCGCGGCCTCGTTGGCAGATGGCAGCGGACGGCGCTCGCCCTGTGCGTGCTCGCTGCCGTGGCGCCCGGTGCGGCGTCGGCGCAGAGCGGTGACGGGCGCTGGTGGGAGGTGATTCCCGGCTGGGGCCGGCCCAATGCCACCACGCCCCGGCGCGCCTCGGGCGATGATCCGCGCCGGCGCGGCGAGGAGATCGACGACCTGCGCCCCAACGCCACGCCCTACCGCAGCGAAACCATGGTCGAGGCGATGGAGGACGCCATCGGGCTCTATCAGGAGATCGTCGCGCGCGGCGGCTGGCCGCAGCTGCCGGGCACGCGCATGATCCGGCCCGAGGACGACGACGAGCGCATGCCGCTGCTGCGCCGCCGGCTGATGGTCAGCGGCGAGCTCCGCCGCCGCCAGTCCGACGGCTTCGACTTCGGTTTCAACTACGGAGAGGACATCGAGGCGGCGGTGCGCCGCTTCCAGCAGAGCCACGGCCTGCGGGTGACGGGCCGCGTCGACAAGCCCACCCTCGATGCGCTCAACGTGCCGGCGCAGGCGCGGCTAGCGCAATTGCGCCTCAACCTGCAGCGTCTGCGCGACCTGATGGGCCAGCGCGTGGAGGACCGCTACGTTCTCGTCAACGTGCCGGCTTTCCAGCTCGAGGCGGTGGAGCGCCACACGGTGGAGCTGAGGCACCGCGTCATCGCCGGCAAGCCCGAGCGGCAGACGCCC
>DASRDL010000565.1:0-7945 GCA_035652635.1 Hyphomicrobiaceae bacterium
CCCGCCGATCATCCCTTGCCCTGAACGGCAATGATGGCGCGCCGATGCGTGCCCTCGCCCACCTTCTTGTCCTCGTCGTGGGCCTCGACCTTGAAGCGCAGCTTGCGGCCGTCCACCTCGATGAGCTCGGCGCGCACGGTCACCTTCTTGCCCTTCGGCGTGGCGGCGAAGTGCTTGACGTTCACCTCGAAGCCCACGGTGGTGTGCCCTGCGGGCAGGTGCGGCTGCACCGCCTCGATGCCGGCGCGCTCCATCAGGCCGATCATCGAGGGGGTGGACAGCACACCCTCGCCGCCCATGTGCTTCACCACCAGCTTGTCGTCCACCGTCGTGACGATCTCGGCCTTGAGCCCTGGTACCAGGCGATCCGTTGGCATGGTCTCTCTCCCTTGCTGAGCATGCTGAGGCACCGGCCGGTCACTCGACCTTCCGTCCGACGCGGGCCGTCCCTCACGCCGCAGTGACAGTCACGCGCGCTTCCGCGAGGGCGGCAATCTCCACGGGCGACAGGCCGGCCTCGCGCAACACCTCGGCGTTGTGCTCACCGAGGCGCGGCGACTGCCGGCGCAGGCGCGGGCGCTCGCGCGGGGAGCCGAACTCGATCGGCAGCGCCGGCAGACCGACTTTGGGGCCCTGCTCTCCGCCCATGTGCGAGATGAACACGTCGATGAGGCCGCCCGAGGCCAGGAGGTGAGCGTCCGTGTAGAGGTCCTGCGGCTTGGCCACCGGCGCCCACGACACGTTGGCGCGCTCGCAGCGTCCGGCCACCTCCTCCTGCGGCAGGGCGGCGATCGCCTCCTTGATCGCCGGGATCATCCAGGTGCGCTCCTTGTTGCGCATCTCGTTGGTGGCGAGCCGCGGATCGCGGGCGAGATCGGCCAAGCCGAACTCCTGCGTGAAGCGTGCCCATTGCTGGTCGCTGGTCACGCCGATGAAGAGCTCGCCGCCGTCGGCGGTCTGGAACACCTCGTAGATCGCCCAGGCACCGCGCCGCACCGGCATCGGCTCCATCGGCCTGCCCGTAGCGGCGATACCGGCCATGTGCGTGCTCATCAGGAAGGCGGCGCTCTCGAACAGGGCGCTGGAGACCCGCTGGCCCTTGCCGGTCGTCTCGCGCTCGCGCAGGGCCGCCTGCACCGCCACCACGCCGAACACCGCGCCCAGGATGTCGATGACGGACGCCCCGGCGCGCAACGGCCGGCCCGGCGGCCCGGTCATGTAGGCGAGCCCCACCTGGTACTGCACCACCTCGTCGAGGGCGGGGCGATGCTCGTAGGGGCCGCCCAGGTAGCCCTTGAGGGCCAGGTAGACGAGGCGCGGGTTGACCTTCGCAAGCGCCTCCCAGCCGCAGCCCAGCCGCTCCATGGTGCCGGGCCCGTAGTTCTCGAGCAGCACGTCGGCGGTGGCAGCCAGGCGATGGACGGCGGCGCGGCCCTCGGGCCGCTTCAGGTCGATGGCGAGGCTGCGCTTGTTGCGGTTGAACGCCGGGAAGAAGCCCGCCGCGAAGCCGCCGAGCCGGCGCGTGTGGTCGCCGGCCGGCGCCGGCTCCACCTTGATCACGTCCGCACCCAGCTCGGCCAGGACCAGCCCTGCCGTGGGCCCCATCACGGTGTGGCTGAACTCCAGAACCCGCAAACCGGCCAGGGGCGCCGCCGACATCAGGCGGCCTTGCGCCTGAAGGCGTCGAGGCTGCCGGCGTGGATCAGCTCGCTGGGCAGCTGGTGGCCGACGATCTCCTCGGCCATGCGCCCGACCTCGATCAGCCGGTCGAGATCGACGCCGGTCCTGATGCCCATCTCCTCGCAGAGCAGAACCAGCTCCTCGGTGCAGATGTTGCCGGCCGCGCCCTTCTGGCCGGCGAACGGGCAGCCGCCGAGGCCGCCGACGGTGGAGTCGAACTGCTTGACTCCCATGCGCAGGCCGGCGTGCGCGTTGGCAACCGCCAGCCCGCGCGTGTCGTGCAGATGCAGCGCGATCTCTTTTTCCGGCCAGCGCGAGCGCACCTCGCCCAGCACCCGCTCGATGCGCGCGGGCGTGGCCCAGCCCATGGTGTCGGCGAGCGAGAAGACGGTGATCTCGGTGCCGGCCTCCTTGGCGATGTCGAGGCCGTCCACGAGCGTGCTGACGACCTGCGCCGGCGAGATGTCGCCCTGGTAGTTGCACCCGAACGCCGCCATCACGCCGATGCGGTTGACCGGCACCCCCTTCTCCAGATGCAAGGCCGTCTGCTTGCGCATTGCGGCTACGTTCTCGGCGTGGCTGCGGTTCAGGTTTTTGCGCGTGAAAGCCTCGGACGCTGTCAGCGCGATGGCACCCCTGATGGTGAGCTTGTTGCGGAAGGCGAGCGCCCGCTCCAGCCCGTTGGCGTTGAACCACAGGGCCGTGTACTCGATGCCGGGCCTGGCCTTGAAGCCCGCCACCACCGCCTCGGCATCGGCCCAGCCCGGCACCAGCCGCTGGTTGACGAACGAGCAGGCCTGGATGTGCCGCAGCCCCGTCTCCGACAGGGCCTCGATCAGCCGGATCTTGTCGTTCGTGCTGATCGGGCCCGGCTCGATCTGGAATCCCTCGCGCGGGCCTTCCTCGTGGATCTCCACTTGGGCTGGCAGGTCGCTCATGTCCGTTCTCCTCGACTACGCGCGGGTGGGTGGCGCTCAGGCGGCGGCCTTGCGCACGCCGGTGAGCGCCGCGACGTTGGCCTGGCGCTCGATCGACATCAACGCGTCGAACACCTGCCGGGCCGGCAGCGCGGGGTTGCCCACGGCGAAGCAATCCTTGAACTTCGCCCACAGCTCGTCGGCGGTGAGCGGAATCTGCGGCGAGCCTCGCTCGTCGACGATGCGGGCGCTTTCCAGCCGCCGGCCGTCGGTGGTCTCGATCACCACCAGGTCGTAGGGCGCAGCCCCGGGCCTGTCCGGGTCGATGCGGTCGTCGGGTTCCACCGTGACCTTGGGCAGGAGCGCCTGCACTTCCTTCTTCTGCACGAAGCCGTCGGTGAGCTCGGCGAGCCCGACCCGGCCCGCCACGATGGAGCTCGCCATGGCGAACTGCATGCTGAACTTGGCCTCGAGCCCGGTCTGCGGGCGGGCGTTGCGCAGGATTTTACTGTTGCGCCGGCTGGTGGAGACGGTGACGGCCTTCACCTCTGCGGGCTTCACCGGGTGCTCGCGCAGCAGGTCGAGCGCTCCGTCGATGGCGCGGTGGGTGCAGTAGCACAGCGGATACTTCTTCACGCTGAGACCCTGGGTCAGGATGCTCCAGGCGCGCCCGGCCTCGGTCGGCGATGTGCGGTCCACCTCACCCTTGGGCGAGGTCGCCGCCAGGAAGCCCAGCGGGTGCTCGAGCGCGTCGGGCGAGGAGGTGAAGCCCGCCGCCGCGAGCCGCGCCGCCACCACGCCTGCGTGCGCGGCGCGGCCGGCGTGGAACGGCTTGGTCATGGTGCCGAAGTTCGACACGAGGCCGGCGCTCTGCGAGGCGCCGAGGGCGATCGCCATTGCGGCCTTGTCGGCGTCGAGCTTGCGCAGCGAGGCGCAGGCCGCGGCTGCACCGATGGCGCCGAAGATGCCGGTCGGATGCCAGCCCTTCTCGTGATGCTGGGAGGGGTCGCGGCGCTGCAGGTCGGCCCACACCTCGTAGCCGGCGACATAGGCCGTGGCGAGCTCGGCCCCGGTCGAGCCCAACGCCTCGCCTTCGGCGAGGATCGCGGGCACCAGCACCGTGCTCGGATGGCCCCTCAGCGCCACATCGTCGTAGTCGAGCGCGTGCGCCGCCGTGCCGTTGATCCAGGCCGCCTCCGGCGCCGGCACGCGGCGGCCGACCAGATAGAGGCTGGCGTCCCCCGGCGGCGGGGACAGCGTCTTCTCGAGTATGCGCGGGGGCTCCTCTACGCTGCCGGCGATCAGCGTGCCGACGCAGTCGGCAAAGCCCGTATGCACCACCGACAGCGCTTCTGCGGGGATGGCCCCGAGCCTGAGCTCGGACACGAACTTGCCGAGAGCGCGGGTGAGCGGTTCGGTCATGGTGCGCCTCCTCTGGAGCGGGAGCCCCTTGTTGTTGTCGATGTGCACTGCTGGTGTGCTGCGGAAAATAGCTCTCCGCGCCGGCGAATGCGATAGGATAGTGCACCAGGATGGGTCCCTTGCGCCGGCCGCATGGGAGCGTGAATGGAGGGTCCATGGAGACGAAGGCCGCTGCCGCGCCCGATGCCGACTTCACCCGTTGGCAGGACCAGGTCTACGACCTCTTGCGCAAGCACAATGTCACGCAGTTCGCCTATGTGCCCGATGCCGGGCACCGCATCCTGATCGACCGCTCGCTGGCCGATCCCGGCGTCCATTCGGTGGCCCTCACCACCGAGGAGGAGGGGGTGGCGCTGCTGGCCGGCGCCGACCTCGGCGGTGCGCGCGGGGTGCTGATGATGCAGTCGAGCGGCGTGGGCAACTGCATCAACATGCTCTCGCTCACGCAGGGCGGTCGGTTCCCGTTCCTCGCGCTGATCAGCATGCGCGGCGACTTCGGCGAGGGCAACCCGTGGCAGTATCCGATGGGCAGGGCCGCCCAGCCGGTGCTGGAGGCGATGGGCGTCACCTGCCTGCGCGCCGACACGCCGGAGGAGGCGATCGCCACCGTCGGCGCGGCCATCACCATGGTGTTCCAGGCCGGGCGCGCGGTCGCGGTGCTCTTTACGCAGAAGCTGCTCGGCGCCAAGAAATTCTGAGGGGATCGCCATGACCAATGCGAGCAGGGGCCTCGATGCGGCGAGCGCGGCGGCGCCCGCCTTCCTTCTCGACCGGCGCGAGGCGGTTCCGGCGCTGATCGGCCGCCACGAGGACTTCCTCATCGTCACCGGGCTCGCCGGGACGTCGCGCGATGCGGCCGCGCTGACCAAGGACGGCAGCCACCTCTACACCATGGCCGGCGCCATGGGCGGAGCCTCGATGATCGGCCTCGGGCTGGCGCTCGCCCGCCGCGACGCGCGCGTGCTGGTGCTGACCGGTGACGGCGAGCTGCTCATGAACCTCGGCTCGCTCGCCACCATCGCCGTCATGAACCCGCCCAACCTGTCGCTCGTCTGCGTCGACAACGGCCACTATGGCGAGACAGGCTACCAGAAGAGCCACACGAGCCTGGGCGTCGACCTCGAAAAGATCGCCGCCGGCTCCGGCATCAAGCGCACGCTCACCGTCGAGAAGCAGGCCGACATCGCCGCCGGCGCGCGGCTGATCCGCGAGGGCAACGGCACCTCCTTCGTGCTCCTGCGCGTCAAGCCGACCGACCCGCCGAGCTACAAGCGCGATCTCGACCCGGCCAGCGGCCGCACGCGCTTCCGGCTGGCGACGCTGCCGGCGGCGAGGCGATAGAGCCGGCCCTGTCATCCCGGATTTTCGCGCAGCGAAAAATCCGGGACCCAGAGGCCAGCCGGCACGGGTACGGGTATCGGTCCTGGGTGCGCCGGCTCTCGGGCTGACGCCCGAGGCCGGCATGACAGCGGACGCGGTCGCGGAACGGTCCCCTCACGTCATGGCGAGCGGTGTGGCGCGCTTGGGCGGCGGGAAGGCGGCGTCGAGGGCGGCGAGGTCTTCGGCATCGAGCTTGATATCGAGCGCCTTCAGGTTGGCGCGCACGTGCTCAGGTCTGACGGCCTTGGGGATGGTGATCACGCCCGGCTGGCGCAGCACCCAGGCCAGTGCCACCGCGCCCGGATCGCAGCCGTGCTTCTCCGCGATCTTGCCCAGTGCCGGCTTCCTGAGCAGCGGCCCCTGGCCGAGCGGCGAGTAGGCCATCACCATGATCTTCGCCTTCTGACACTTGGGCAGCAGCTGCCATTCGATGCCGCGCGAGCCCAGGTGATAGAGCACCTGGTTGGCCATGCAGTTGCCGCCGTTCGGCACGCCTGCCAGCTCGTCCATATCGTCGGCGTCGAGATTGCTCACGCCCCAGCTCCTGATCTTGCCGGCCTTCTTCAAGGCCTCGAACGCCTCCACCGTCTCGGCCAGCGGATGGGAGCCGCGCCAGTGCAGCAGATAGAGGTCGAGCCGATCGGTCTTGAGCCGCTCGAGGCTGCGCTCGCAGGCGGCAATCGCCCCCTTCTGGGAGGCGTTGTGCGGATAGACCTTGCTCACGAGGTAGATCTGGTCGCGCAGGCCGCCCATGGCCTCGGCGACGATCTCCTCGGCCACGCCCTCGCCGTACATCTCGGCCGTGTCGATCAACCTCAGGCCCAGCTCGAGCCCGAGCCGCACGGCCTCGACCTCGGCCGCCCGCTCCGCCTTGCGCTCGCCCATGCGCCAGGTGCCGAGACCCAGCACCGGCACCTTCTCGCCGGTCTTGAGGGTGACGGTTCGCATGCGTCGAGCTCCGTGCGGTTGTGACGGCCGTCAGGCGGCCAGGATCTCGGCCCAGGCCAGGAACTCGTCGACGGTCATCTTGTGCTGCGGCAGCGCGATCATGGGCCCAGTATACTGCGAATCCTACCGGCAACGAAGGCCCCGGTGATCGGTTCGGGGCGGAGGACGGGCCCACGCCGATGCGAGACATGGATGAGGTGTTTGCCGGCCTTGCCCGGTCGCCCTTCCGGCGACGCTTCCACCTGGGCCCGCGCGAGCGCGCCTACCTCGACGCCAAGGGACTGGCCGTCATCATGGCGCACGCCCGCGACTTCGTGGCGAAGCGCCTCGCCCCCGCCGATCCGGCCAACGACGGCCGGCAGACACCGATGCGCGGCCATCCCGTCTTCATCGCCCAGCACGCCACCGCCACCTGCTGCCGTTCCTGTCTCGCCAAGTGGCACGCCATCGCCCGCGGGCACTGCCTCGACGAGCGCGAGGTGGCGCACGTGCTGGCGGCGCTGGAGCGGTGGTTGCGCATGCAGCCGTGATCCGGCGGGCGGTGTGGAGCCTGGTCTGGACCAGCCGCGCACGCTTCGGCCAACTGCCATGCATGGCGGCATTGCATCGCGCACTTCCGGTTGCAAACGGCGGCACCCTTCGGCATCGTTGCGAAGCTTCTGTAAACAAACAAAATAGGTGACAGGGATGAAACGTCCGATTGCAGCACTGGCGCTGTCCATCGCCGCGACCCTCGGCTCCGCCCTCGCCCCGAGCGACGGCGCCGCGCAGACGCCCAAGCGCGGCGGCATTCTCAACTTCGCCGTCGTCGCCAACCCACCCACCTACGACTGCCACGCCGAAACGTCGTTTGCGATGGTGCACCCGGTCACGCCGCACTACTCGCTGCTGCTGAAGATCGACGCGGCCAACTATCCCAAGGTCACCGGCGACCTGGCGGAGAGCTGGACCGTCGCTCCCGACGGCATGACCTATACGATCAGGCTGCACAAGGGCGTGAAGTTCCACGACGGCTCGCCGCTGACCTCGGCGGACGTCAAGGCCACCTACGAGCGCATCATCAGACCGCCCGCCGGCGTGGTCTCGGTGCGCAAGTCCTACTACCAGGACTTCGGCGACATCGAGACGCCGGACGACTACACCGTCGTCTTCAAGATGAAGGCGGCCGTGGCGGGCGTGCTCGAGCTGCTCGCCTCGCCGTTCAACTGCATCTACAGCGCCGCCCGGCTCAAGAGCAATCCCAACTACCCGGCGCGCGAGATCATGGGCTCCGGCGCGTTCCAGCTCGTCGAGCACGTACCGGGCTCGCACTGGGTGGCCAAGCGCTTCGATGGCTATTTCAAGCCGGGCCGGCCCTACCTCGACGGCTTCAAGGCCTACTTCGTCAAGTCGCCGGCGGTCGTGCCTGGCCTCATCGGCGGACAGTTCGACGCCGAGTTCCGTTTCAGAACGCCGCCCGAGCGCGACCTCCTCAAGGAGAAGCTCGGCGACAAGGTCGTCGTCTACCAGCAGCCGCTCCTCGCCGGCAACATCTTCATCTTCAACACCAAGCGCAAGCCGTTCGACGACATTCGCGTGCGCCAGGCGCTGACGCTCGC
>DASRDL010000566.1:0-7367 GCA_035652635.1 Hyphomicrobiaceae bacterium
GCGCTCGGCCGGGCCGGCGAGCTCGAGGCCATGGTGCACAACGAGGTGGCAATACTCGAGAAGGCCTACAACCAGAACGAGCACAAGATCAAAGGCCTGGTCCAGGAGCTGGTCAACGAGCGCCATGCCCTCGTCAGCACCACCGACAGGGTCGCCGAGACCTTGAAGTCGATGGGCAGCGAGGTGCCGAGCCTGATCGAGAAGCTTTCCCAGCAGCAGATCAAGCTCGCCAAGATCATCGAGGGGGCCGGGCAGAACCTGATCGCGCTCGAGAACCAGCTCGCCACCGCCAGCGGCGGGCTGGAGACTGCGCTCGCCAACCGCACCCAGCAGCTGCAGGCGGTGCTCGACGACTACACGGTGGCGCTCGACGCCACACTCGCCCACCGTGCCGAGGCACTCGACCGACAGCTCGTCGAGCGCACGCGCGCTCTCGACGCGGCGTTCTCGGAGCGGCTGGCGCTGTTCGACGAGGCCATGCTGCGCTCCACTCAGGCCATCGACCACACCGTGAACGAGAAGGCGCGCGCCCTCTCCGCGGCCATGGAGAGCCACGTGCAGGCCCTGACCGAGACGCTCGGCCGGCAGGCCTCCACGCTCGACCAGCAGATGCTCAGGGGCCTCGACGCCGTGCGCCGGTCGAGCGAGAGCATCACGCACCAGTCAATGCGGGCGATCGAGGACCTCTCGAACCAGGCGCAGATTCTCAGGGGCGTGTCGGAGAACCTCGTGCACCAGATGTCCGGCGTGTCCGGCAATTTCGGCAGCCAGGGCCAGTCGATCGTCAACGCCGCCAGTGCGCTCGAGCAGGTCAACAGCCGCATCGATTCGGCCCTGCAGGTGCTGAGCGGCAAGACCGGCCACCTCGACCAGCTCCTGCGCCAGTACTCGGCGGGCGTCGACGGCGGGCAGCACGCCAATTCGGGCTCCGCGGCCATGCGCGCGCACGCGGACGCCCAATCGAAGGCCATGGCCGCCGAGATGGACCGCCTGCGTACGGAGGCCGACGCGCAGGCCAGACGCGCCATCGAGGACATGCGCACCACCGCCGCCGGCGCGTCGAAGGAGATGGCACAGCACCCCTCCCGCTTCGGCGACGCCGGCGAGGAGCTGAGGGCGGTGCAGCAGGCGGCGCAGATGCTGCGCGAGCGCACCGAGGCCGAGCACCTGCCCATGGTGACGCGCGAGAGCGCAGACGCCATGCGCTCGGCCCTCAACGACCAGTTGCGCGCCCTCGAGCAGCTGTCGAGCCTCGCCTCCCAGCGCCGCGACGCTGCGCCCGGCGCACCGCAGCCGCACATGGCGGCAAGCTATCTCGGACAGCCCGTGCCGCCGCCGCCACCGCAGGCCGCGCCGCTGCACCAGGCCGCCCTGGACGGCGGCCAGCGCTGGTCGCTGGGCGATCTGCTGGCGCGCGCCTCCCGCGACGACGACGGCACGCCGCGCGGGCCGCAGCTCGACATCGAGGGCATCGCCCGCGCGCTCGATCCCACCACGGCCTCGGCCATCTGGTCGCGCTTCCGGGCCGGCCAGCGCGGCATCATGGTGCGCAGCATCTATACCTCCGAGGGTCGCGCGAGCTTCGACGACGTGACGGAGCGCTACGGCAGGGACGCCGAGTTCCGCCGCACGGTCGACCGCTTCCTCACCGACTTCGAGCAGCTCGTGCGCGAGACCGAGCAGAAGAGCCCGCGCGCCGTGCACGACCACCTGGTGTCGGACGCGGGTCGCGTCTACCTGTTCCTGGCCCACGCCAGCGGCCGGCTGCGGTAGTTTGCGCTCTCGCGCAACCGCTCCCGCCCGGGATCGAGCCCAGATGACGCGCCTCGCCGTCGAAGCCTCCGTCGAGACCTGGCCCATTGCCGGCGCGTTCACGATCTCCCGCGGCGCCAAGCACGAGGCGGTGGTGGTGGTGGCTCGGGTGAGCGACGGGCGCTTCGCCGGGCGCGGCGAGTGCGTGCCCTACGCGCGTTACGGCGAGACGGTCGAGGGCGTGCGCGACGCCATCCTGGCCATGCGCGGGGTCCTTCGCGATCGCGCGGGCCTCGCCCGGCAGATGCCGGCCGGCGCAGCCCGCAACGCCCTCGACTGCGCCCTGTGGGACTGGGAGGCCAAGCGCAACGGCCAACGCGCCGCGAGCCTCGCCGGACTAGGCTCGCTGCAGCCTTTGACGACCGCCTTCACCATCAGCCTCGATGTGCCCGAGGTCATGGCCGCCAGGGCCGCCCAGGCGGCGCGCACCATGCCGCTGCTCAAGCTCAAGCTCGGCGGCGCGGGCGACGAGGCACGCCTGCGCGCCGTCCGCGCCGCCTGCCCCGGCGCCCGCCTCATCGCCGACGCCAACGAGGCGTGGACCGAGGAGCTGCTGCCGTTGCTGATGGCGGCCGCCGCCGAGGTGCGCGTCGAGGTGATCGAGCAGCCGTTGCCGGCCGGGCGCGACGGGGCGCTGACGGGCCGCCGCCCCGTGCCGGTGTGTGCGGACGAGTCTCTGCACGACCGCGCCGGGCTCGACGCGCTCGCGGGGCGCTACGATGCCGTCAACATCAAGCTCGACAAGGCCGGCGGCCTCACCGAGGCGCTGGCGCTGGCGGCAGCCGCGCGCTCCCGCGGCCTGCGCATCATGGTGGGGTGCATGGTGTCGACCTCGCTCGCCATGGCGCCGGCCACCCTCCTCGCCCAGGGCGCCGACTGGGTCGACCTCGACGGAGCGCTGCTGCTCGCCCGCGACCGCACGCCCGGCTTGCGCTACGAGGGCGCGCGCGTGCATCCCCCCGCGCCGGAGTTGTGGGGTTAGGCCGCAGGGCGCAAAAGGCGAAGCCCTGTTGCGCCGACCAACGGGGCATCGGCGCATTGCGCCTTCGGCTCATGCGCCCTACGACGATTGCACGCTACGGCCGCGCGCGCAGCAGCACGAGGCTCGCCGCCAGCCCCGCACCCGCCAGCACCGCCATGGCCCAGTAGGCCCCGCCGGCGTAGGCCGCATAGAGCGGGCCGGCGGCCAGCATGGCGGCGCCCATGGCGATGCCGCCCGTCACCGAGGCATAGAGCGCCTGCGCCGTGCCGGCCTGCGTCTCGGGCACCGTGCGGCCGATGAAATGGATGGCGCCGATGTGCGTGGCGCCGAAGGTGGCCGCATGCAGCAACTGCAGCGGCACCAGCACGGCCAGCGGCGGATCGAGGCCCATGACGAGCCAGCGCAGCAGGCTGGCACCGGCCCCCAGCGCGACGAGTCCCACGGGCCCCGCGCGCGCCACCGCCGCTGCCGACCAGGCGAACAGCGCCACCTCGGCGACGATCGAGATGGCCCATAGCGTGCCCGACCAGCCGGTGGAGAGGCCTTGTGCGCGCCAGTGCAGCGTGCCGAAGGTGTAGAGCACGGCGTGGGAGGCGCTGGTGAGGCCGCCCGCCGCCAGGAAGATCAGGAAGATGCGCGAGCGGACGAGGCCGGTGGCATCGGCGAGCGACAGCCGCGGCGGACCGGTGGCGGCCCGCAGCCGCCCCTGTCCGATCGGCGGCGGCAATGCCTGCGCGGCCGCGACCACGAGCAGCGATGCGGCCACGATCAGCCAGATCGCGGAGGCCGCACCGAGCACCTGGATCACCCAGCCGCCGGCGAGGCTCGCCGCGATGAACGACAGCGATCCCCACAGCCGCATGCGCCCGTAGTCGAGGCCGGCCGCCTTGACGCCGCTCATGGCCACCGTCTCGGCCAGCGGCATGTTCGTGGTCCACGACAGCGAGAAGACGATGGTGAAGACGAGGATGGGCCAGAAGCCGCGCGACTGCGCCAGCGCGAGGAGGCCGGCGAGCCCGAGCCAAGCAAGACCGATCAGGAAGGTGCGATGGTCGCCGGCTCGGTCGGCGGCAAAGGCGATGGCCGGCGTCACCGCCACGCGCACCAGGAGCGGCGTCGCCGTGACGATGGCGATCTCGCTCGGCGTCAGACCGGCCCAGTCGAGCCAGACCGGCAGGAACGGCATGTTGGTGCCGATGACGGCGGCCAGCGCGGCGAACAGGAACGAGACGCGGGCGGCGAAGACGAGCCGCTCGCGCTCGGCGGCCGTCCTCGTCATGCGGCGCAGCGCCGATCCTGGATGATCTCGGCGAACAGGGCGGGATCGATGTTGCCACCCGACAGCACGGCGGCCACCGTCTTGCCGGCGATCGGCAGCTTGCCCGCGAGGATCGCCGCCAGCGACACGGCGCCGCCGGGCTCCACCACCAGCTTCAGCTCCTCGAAGGCATAGCGCACGGCGACGCGCGCCTCCTCGTCGCTGACGCTGAGCCCGCCGGCGAGGTTGCGCCTGGCGAGGGGAAACGTCAGCTCGCCGGTGGTGGCCGCCAGCAGCGCGTCGCAGATGGAGCCCGACAGCGCCCCGTTTCTCTGGCGCTCGCCGCTCGCCAGCGAGCGGGCGAGATCGTCGAAGCCTTCCGGCTCCACCGAGTAGACCGCGGTCGAAGGGCTCTTCTCCTTGACGGCGATGGAGATGCCGCCGATCAGCCCGCCGCCGGACACGCCGACCAGCACGATGTCGGGCACCGCGCCCATGGCCTCGGCCTGCTCCATCATCTCGAGCCCGGCGGTGCCCTGGCCGGCAATGACGTCGGGGTCGTCGAAGGGATGCACGTAGGCGGCATTGCGGCGTGCGCACAGCTCGCGGGCGATGGCGTCGCGATCCTCGCGCACGCGGTCGTAAGGCACCACCTCGGCGCCGAAGGCGCGCGTGCGCTCGATCTTGAGGCGCGGCGCGTCCGACGGCATGACGATCGCCGACTTGAAGCCCATCAGCGTCGCCGCCGCGGCCACACCCTGGGCGTGGTTGCCGGACGAGCAGGCCACCACGCCGCCCGGATAGGCCGCCTTGTCGAGCTGGGCCACCTTGTTGTAGGCGCCGCGGAACTTGAAGGCGCCGACACGCTGCAGGTTCTCCGCTTTCAGCAGAACGCGCGCGCCGGTCCGCGCATTGAGAGCCGGGTGCTCGACGAGGGGCGTGCGGCAGGCGAGCGTGCCGAGCCGGCGGCGGGCCGCGAGCAGGTCGGCGAAGGTGGGAAGCGGCGCGGCCATTGGGGGACTCCCGGTGCCGGTTCGATCAGGTGCGCGGCGCAAGGAGAAGCGCCTGGGCGCGCTGACTGTCAAGCGCGCCTTCCGGCAGGCCCGGCCGCATTGCGAATTTGAGGACGTCCGCCCGTGCGGGTATGGTCGGCCCATGCTGTTCATGGTCATCGAGCGGTTCAAGAACAACGACCCGGAGCCGGTCGGCGAGCGCTTCCGTCGTCAGGGCCGCATGCTGCCCGACGGCGTCGTCTACCACGCGAGCTGGATCGATCCCGTCGCGGCACGCTGCTTCCAGCTGATGGAGGCCGACGATGCCGCCAGGCTCGAAGACTGGGCGGGTCGCTGGGCCGACCTCGCCGACTTCGAGATCGTGCCGGTCCTCGGCTCTGAGGACTATTGGGCCCGGCTCGGCACGCAAAAAAACCGGCCCGGCTGAGCCGGACCGGTCTTCGCTTTGAGCCTCGTCCGCGTCCCTGGACTACGCGGATCGGGCTCTCCCCCGTCTGGACCGTCCTGCATCGCCTCCCGGCGTCATCCCTCGGCACCGAAGGCGGCGCGCGACGGTCGCGGTCTTCCCCCTCACCGAGGGGATGCTCCCAAATTGGATGAGGCGGATCAATGGGGTGGCAGCATTCCGCGGGATCGGCGTGGCCGGCTTGCCACAGTGCTCATGCACGTTCCTCCGCCCTCAGCACTTGGCGAGCGTGATCGACACCCGCCGCACCTCGAGCCCTTTGGGCGCAATGCTGATCGATTGCCGGCAGCCGCCGAGCCCGACGCTCATCGAGGCCGTGAAACCTGCGCCCTGGATCGACAGCGCCAGGCTCGAGCCCGTGTAGCGGCCCGTGATCTCGCCCGTGGCCGAGTAGGTCCGCTCCTCCCAGTTGCCCGAGACGTGCCCACCGTCGATGCGCAGCACGGCCGCCGCGTCGATCCGGTAGTCGGCGCTGGCGCAGCGCATGCTCTGCCTGATCTGCCCGCCGCCCGCACTTACCTTGTAGACGACGGCGCACTTGACCTGCTCCTTGTCGCCGCCGGCGAGCACGACCGTGCCGGTTCCCGTCCAGTAGCCCGTGAGGTCGTCGATCGGGCCTGCCGCGGCGCCGCCGGCAACGGCCAGCCCTGCGCACAGGCCCACTGCGGCCATGGCTCGCGTCTGCACGTGGGCGTCTCCTTCCCCGCGGTGTCGAATGTAGCGCTCGACCAATAGGGCCCGGCGGCGGCGAACAGGCAAGCATCGTCTGCAACCGGACAGAGAGAGTGGGGGCGGCTCTGCCCCCTTTCTGCCGCGATGCGGGCGGATCGTCGCCTCGGGAGCGGCGCGCCGGACCGCGGCGCGAGGGAACGCCGCGGATCAGGGCGATACGGGGGATATCGCCGCTCCCACTGCACCAGGGCGCTCCGCGAACCCGCGCTCGCCGGGACGCTTGTCAGCGCGCCGCGCCTCGGCTTCCATCGTGCGGGCGTAGATCCGAGCGGGGAGGAGGCGTGAGATGGCGGGCGAGATCGATGCGGCGACGCTGAAAGTGTGGCTGTCGGACGGCGCCGAAATCGCGCTTCTCGACGTGCGCGAGGCGGGCCAGTTCGGCGAGAGCCACCTCTTCTTCGCCGTGCCGCTGCCCTACAGCCGCCTCGAGATCGGCCTGCCGGCGCTGGTGCCCAACCCGGGCGTGCGCGTCGTGCTTTGCGACGGCGGCGACGGCATCGCCGGCCGAGCCGCCGCCCGTGCCGCGGCGCTCGGCTATCGCAACGTGCGCGTGCTCGCGGGAGGTGTGCCGGCCTGGGGGCGCGCCGGCTACACGCTCTATGCCGGCGTCAATGTGCCGAGCAAGACTTTCGGCGAGCTGGTCGAGCACGAGCGGCACACGCCGCGCGTGACGCCCGGGGAGCTCGCGGCCATGTGCAAGGCCGGCGAGAACATCGTGATCGTCGACGGCCGTCCGTTTGCCGAGTATCGCCGCATGAGCATCCCAGGCGGCATCTGCTGCCCCAACGGCGAGCTCGTGCTGCGCATCGGCGACATCGCCCCCGACCCGAACACCAAGATCATCGTCAACTGCGCCGGGCGCACGCGCTCCATCATCGGCGCGCAGACGCTGATCGACTTCGGCGTGCCCAACCCGGTGTATGCGCTCGAGAACGGCACGCAGGGCTGGCGGCTGGCCGGCCTCCAGCTCGAGCACGGCGCATCGCGGCGCCACGGCGCCGAGGCAGGGGGCGACGTTGCGGCACTGGCGGCGCGGGCGCGCAAGGTGGGCGAGGCGCGCGGTGTCGCCTTCCTCGCGGCGGCCGACGTCGAGGCTCGGCTCGC
>DASRDL010000567.1:0-2068 GCA_035652635.1 Hyphomicrobiaceae bacterium
CCACAAGGTGGGCGTGTGGCGCTTCAGCGGCCGGCCGGTGACGCCCTTGCTGGCAGGCTCGCCGTCGGCGAAGGCGAGCCGCGGGTCGTGGCAGGTGGCGCACGCGATGGTGCCGGTGGCCGACAGCTCCGGGTCGGCGAAGATGCGCCGGCCGAGGGCGATCTTGGCAGGCGTCGGCGGATTGCTCGCGGGGTGGGGGATGAAGGAGGGCCGCGCGAAGCGGGCCTTGAGCGCCGCGAGGGCATCTCCCGGCGGCTGCGCCCGAGCCGCATCGAGCCGCGGCCACAGCGCCGCGGACATCACCACGGTAAAGGCCAGCGCAGCAGCAAGAACGAAAGCGCCTGCAGTCGACCGCCAACGCATCCCCTCTCCCCACTCTTCAGTGGGGGGAGGGCTAGGGTGAGGGGCAGAAGCAGGCACTGTCGGAGCTTGGCGCTGCCCCTCACCCCGGCCCTCTCCCCGCGAGCGGGGAGAGGGAGAAGGTGCATTGAGGCCCATCAGAACCTCGAGGCGTGCAGCTCGAAATCCGAGATCAGGGCCGACAGCTCGCCCGGCTGCAGCAGCGGGGCCTGCGGCGGCATCGGCGCCGGCCAGGCCGCCTTGAGCCTGGCGAGCGCGGCACGCATGCGGGCGAGCGCGTCGGCATCGGCCGCAGCGAGCTCGGGTGCCACCTCCTCGACCATCCGCTCCACCTCCCAGACGAAGCCGCGGCTGTCCTGGTACTCGACGGGCTTGGTGAAGCGCCCGCCCTCGATGGCTTCCTCGTACTCGCTCAAGGCCGCCTTCAGCGCCTCGGCGGCGGAGCGCACCGTGAAGCCGCGCACGGGCCGCATGAACTTCTTGGCCACGTCGAGGGCGGCGGCGAGGCGCTGATCGACCACCTTGAGGGCCTGCTCGTAGGCGCCTTTGCGCTTGGCCTTGACGGCCTGGGCCAGCGCCTGCAGCTCGCGGCGGAAGGGGCGCATGCCGTGCAGCTGGATGTACTTCTCCATGCCGCCGTAGAGCTCCTCGGTCGGATGCAGGAAGTGCGGCAGCGCCTCGTCCCACAGCCCGAGCTCGATCAGCTGCCCGCCGACGAGTATGTGTCCGCGCATCAGCGCGATGTCGCGATAGAAGCGGATGCGCGTGTCGCGCGGGCCACTGTCGGTGAGGTAGGCCTCGCCGCCTTCGGCCGGATCGGTAGTGGCCGGGCCCTTCGCGGCGGACGGCTGGCCGCCCGTGTGGGCCTTGTGGCCGGCATCCTGGGCAACGGCGGCGCCGGCAAGGGGCGCGCCCGCCAGCGTCACCGCGCCGATGCCGACCCAGATCTTACGCGTCAGCTTGGCCATGCTCGCTCGCCTTCGTCTCCCGGGGTCAGACCCCTTTCCTCTAGCGTATCAAACTATAAGCTGGCTTCGATGAAAGGGGCCTGACCCCTCGAGCCGAGCAGCGCATGATCATAGCCATAGCCGACGTCCTGTCCGCGGCCGATGTGGCAGAAGTGACGGCCGGGCTCGCCGACGCCACGTTCGTCGACGGGCGCAGCACGGCCGGCTGGGCGGCCAAGCTCGTGAAAGCAAACCTGCAGGCCGAGCACGGGCCCCGGCTCGATGCCGTCGCCGGGCTGGTGGAGAGCAGGCTGGCGGCGCAGCCCGTGTTCACCCTGGCGCTGCGGCCGAAGACCATCCTCGGGCCCATGTTCTCCCGCTACGAGACCGGACACGCGTACGGCCAGCACGTGGACGATGCCCTGATGGGCGGGGTGCGCACGGACTGCTCCTTCACGCTCTTCCTGTCGCCGCCCGAAACCTACGACGGCGGCGAGCTCATCATCTCCACCAGCGCCGGCGAGGACGCCTACAAGCTGGCGGCTGGCAGCCTGGTGGCCTACCCCTCCTCGAGCCTGCACCGGGTGGCGCCGGTGACGCGCGGTGCGCGGCTCGCGGCGGTCGGCTGGGTGCGCAGCTACATCCGCGATGCGGCCAAGCGCGAGCTGCTGTTCGATCTGGAGACGGCGCGTCGGCGCCTGTTCGACCGCGAAGGCAAGACCGAGGACGGCGATCTGCTCGCCAAGTGCGCCGCCAACCTC